>DOZQ01000116.1:13470-13872 GCA_003517915.1 Oscillospiraceae bacterium
ATAAAGTTTTTTTCAAAAATACTGAAAACCGCACATTTGGGCGCGCGAGAACACACAAATCTGTCTTTTTTAAAGGCGCGGACCTCCTACACTAAACCGTAAATTTTTCCGTTTTGGCTTGCATCCCCGCCTTTTAGGGGTATAATACTAATATCTCGGAAGAAGGGGGGAGCGTGGCCCGTGCAGGAAAAGCCGTCCGTCTGCATACTCACCAGCGTACACCGGTCGTCCGACGTGCGCATATATCAAAAACAGGCGCGCAGCCTTGCCGGCGCCGGATATCCGGTAACACTTATTTCCCCCGGCAGTCCGCCGGAGGAACGTTCGGACGTGCGGTTCATAGAATTCAAAAAACCGAAAAGCCGTTTTCTGCGCATTCTGCTCTCGCCATTTCAGATACTG
>DOZQ01000197.1:0-3536 GCA_003517915.1 Oscillospiraceae bacterium
AATTGTGAATAAATCCTGAAAAGCACCGGAATGGATTGATATCCCCGGAAAAAATCAGTATAATAAATAGCGGGTATTTTCCATACCAATTATTTATAATAAAAAAACATCATAACAAATCGCCTTAGTCGGCGGAAAAGGAGTGAAGAATGCAAGCATCTGTACAGAGCTTTTTTGCGTCTTTAAAAGGAAAAAAAATCGCGTTATGCGGAATTGGAATCAGCAACACGCCGCTGATTTATAAATTTTTGGATTACGGCGCGCAGGTCACGGCCTGTGACCGCCGTGACCGCGTTCTTTTGGGCGCGGCCGCAGACGAATTGGAAGCGGCCGGCGCGGCGCTTTCTCTGGGAGAAGGGTACCTTGATAATCTTGACGCTGAGATTATCTTCCGTACCCCTGGCATGAACTATAATCTGCCCGAGCTTAAAAGCGCTCGCAGCCGCGGGGTCATCGTCACCTCTGAGATGGAGGTTTTCTTTGATCTGTGCCCCGCCACATTAATTGCCGTAACCGGTTCGGACGGCAAAACCACCACAACCACCCTTATAAGCGAAATGCTGAAGGCGCAGGGTAAACGGGTCTTTTTGGGCGGTAATATAGGACGCCCGCTCCTGCCTGAAATCGAAAAAATGCGGCCCGGGGATTACGCCGCCGTGGAGCTTTCCTCCTTTCAGCTTATATCTATGCGCCGCAGCCCCCAGGTCGCGGTGATAACTAACATCGCCCCGAATCATCTGGACGTGCACCGCGATATGGACGAATATGTCGACGCGAAGAAAAATATTATACTGCATCAAAATGCGTTTTCCCGCGCGGTGCTTAACGCCGACAACCCGCTAACCCGCTCGCTCGCGGATCAAACCCGCGGGCAAACCTTGCTGTTCAGCCGCCTGCGACCGCTAGAGGCCGGCGCTTATCTCGATGGAGACTCGGTTATGATGGCGCTTCAGGGTCGCGCCGAAAAGGTTATGGAGCGCGGCGATATCCGTCTGCCGGGGGTTCACAATCTCGAAAATTATTTAGCCGCCATAACCGCCGTCTGGGGCTATGCGGAAATTCCCGCGATTAAGAAGGTGGCAAGGGAATTTGCCGGCGTACCCCATCGCATCGAATATGTACGCACCGTAGGCGGAGTAAAATACTACAACGATTCAATCGCTACCAGTCCGACCCGCACAATAGCGGGACTGGGCGCGTTTGATCAAAGGCTGATTGTCATCGCGGGCGGCTATGATAAGCGCATTCCGTTTGAACCTTTGGCGGGACCGGTGTGCGAAAAGGTGAAGCTCCTCATACTGACCGGAGCCACCTCCGGCAAAATTGAGGCCGCTGTCAAAAGTCATCCCGCCTATGACCCTTTAGTAACCCGCATTGTTTACGCGCAGGATCTGCCGGACGCGGTGCGTATCGCACATGAAACGGCTATAGACGGCGATATCGTCACCCTAAGCCCCGCCTGCGCGAGCTTTGACAAATATAAGAATTTTGAGGCGAGGGGCAGTCATTTCAAAGAGCTTGTCGCCGCGCTTTAAAGACAGGATGATAACATGGATATAACACAAACCTTGTTCGCCCTTTCGAATGCGGCCGGCGTCACAGGCGTTTCCAGCGCACTGGACATACTTGAGCCCATAGCCTCCCGCTTCGGAAAACCCCGGCGGGACAATATGGGCGGTCTTACCGTCTTTATGGATTATGGCACGGACAAAACGGTTATGCTTGACGCGCATATCGACGAAATCGGCTTTGTTGTGACCGGCGTGGACGAGGACGGTTTTGTTAATGTCGCGAAAAGCGGCGGAGTTGACATACGGACGCTGCCTGGGCAGGAGGTCACTGTTCACGCAGCCGAGCCGCTTTACGGCGTATTTTGCTGTCCGGTGCCCCATCTTTCCAAAAATGAAAAAGCCATGCCCCCCATTGAGGATATGGCTGTGGATATCGGTTTTAGTCCCATAGAATCACAGGCCCGGGTAAGACCCGGTGACCGCGTCAGCTTCCGGCAGTCGTCCGTTTCACTGCAAAACGAACGTATCACCGGAAAATCCTTTGACAACCGAGCCGGCGCGGCCGTACTGCTGCGTGCGGCGGAGCTTATAAAAGACGGCGGTGCGCCCGGCGTAAACATAGCTTTGTGCTTCAGCGCGCAGGAGGAGCTGGGCTGCCGTGGAGCCAAAACCATGGCTTATGAGCTCCGGCCCGCCGAAGCCGTTGTAGTGGACGTCAGCTTCGGCGACGGTGCGGGGGTTCCGGAAAGCCGCTGCGGCAAGCTGGATGGGGGCGTGATGATCGGAGTGGCTCCCACCCTTTATAAGCCTATTTCCAACCGAATGATTTCTTTGGCGTTTAAGCATGACATATCCTATCAGCTTGAGGGCATGGGCGGCGTCACCTCCACCAACGCGGACGTTATCAGTCTGACCGGCGCGGGTATCCCCTGCGGGCTGCTGTCCATTCCCCTTCGCTACATGCATACGGTGGTCGAGCTCATATCGCCCGGCGACGTGGAAAGCGCCGCCCGGCTTATCTTCCATTACATTAAAGAATGGGGGCGGGACGAATGACCGATTTGCTAAGACAGCTCACTGCCATTCCGGCGGTGTCGGGCAGTGAGGATAATCTCAGAAAGTTTATCATAGAACAGATAAACGACCACGCCGAATATGAAACCGATTTTATGGGAAATTTAACCGTCTATAAAAAAGGGGCTCAGCGAGCCGCCCGCAGGGTCATTCTGGACGCGCATATGGACGAGGTCGGGCTGGTTATCACTTATATCTGCAAAGACGGTTCGCTGAAATTCGCCTGCGCCGGAGGAATCGACACCCGGGTGCTTATAGGCCGCCGGGTCATTATCGGCGGCGGGATTTACGGCGTTATAGGACTTACGCCCGTCCATCTTCTTGACAACGAGCAGCGCAAAACCGTACCAAAAACCGACGAGCTTTCCATAGATATAGGCGCAAAAGACGCCGAGGATGCCGGCAAAGCGGTTAAAATCGGCTATACCGCCGTATTCGACAGCGAATTTATCCGCTTTGGCGACCGGCTTATAAAGGCTCGGGCGCTTGACGACCGCATAGGCTGCGCGGTGCTTATAAATATGATAGTCTCGCCGCAGCCCTATGATCTCATTTTCAGTTTTTCGGTTCAGGAGGAGCTGGGCTGCCGGGGAGCGAAAGTCGCCGCCGAACGCGTAAAGCCGGATTTCGCGGTCGTCGTCGAGAGCACCACCGCCGCGGATATAAGCGGCGTGGCGAAAGACAAGCAGGTCTGCGTTTTGGGCGCTGGCCCCGCCGTTTCCTTTATGGACGGCGGCACGGTGTATGACGGCGCGCTTTACCGCGCCGCGTTTGAAGCCGCCGAACAGCTTGGTATCCCGTGTCAGCCCAAGGCGGCTGTTTCGGGCGGGAACAACGCCTCGGCCATTCATCTGGCGGGCACAGGGGTGCGCGTGCTGTCGCTTTCCGCTCCCTGCCGGTATCTGCATTCACCGGTCACCGTCGCGCATGAGGATGATATTTTGCATTTGG
>DOZQ01000197.1:3564-4224 GCA_003517915.1 Oscillospiraceae bacterium
TATGAAAAACAGTTTTTTTGAAATAGACAAACGGCTTGAGGCTATTGCCCGAGACGCTGAGAAGGAGCTTCATGGCAGATTTTCACAGATTGACGCAGTTACCTCCTTCAACCAGCAGAAAATGCTGCATGCGTTTATTAAGCACCGGGTGAGCGAAGCCGATTTCGCGGCCTCCACCGGCTACGGCTACGGCGACCGCGGACGGGACAAGCTGGAAAAGCTCTTTGCCGACACAGTCGGTGCGCAGGACGCTTTGATACGGCACAATTTCGTCTCGGGCACCCATGCTTTGACCGTGGCGCTCTTTGGCGTGCTGCGCCCGGGGGAATCGATGCTCTGCGTCACCGGCAGGCCCTACGACACCCTTATGGGCGTTTTGGGACATGAGCGCAAAACGCCCGGCTCGCTCGCTGATTTCGGAGTTACATACCGGCAGGTGGATTTAACCGCCGGCGGCAGGGTCGATCTCAAGGCGGTGAAAACAGCGCTGACCGACGATCCTCCTAAAATGGTGTATATACAACGTTCGCGCGGCTATAATTTACGTCCGTCGCTTTTCTGCCGTGAAATAGAAGAAATCGCCGCGCTGGCACGAACCGTTTCTCCCGATTCTATAATCCTTGCGGACAATTGCTACGGCGAATTTGTCGAAACAGGGGA
>DOZQ01000204.1:0-4367 GCA_003517915.1 Oscillospiraceae bacterium
AAAGCGCCCTGTTATACTGACAATTTCAGGACTTTAAAAACACTCATAGCCCCAAGCCAGCGCTAACTGACTTGAGGCTTGCGCCTCCCAGATGTATAGACCATCTGAAAGACTTATGAGCTTCGAAAGCGCGTCTTTTTGCGAATTCGCGCTTTTTGATAAATTTGTAAGGGTTTTCAGCTTGGTTATGACCATTCGCTGGAAGCCCTTTTCCTTTGTTGAATCCCGCTTCCCAAGAGCGGTTTTCATACAGACAATTGAATTGCAGCAACAGCGAGAATACCGGATTCCCTTTGCTAACAATTACGCCATGACCTGCTTGCAGTGAGCGAACCAGCCACTCCAAATGGCTGATACCTGCGAACAGTCCGACGTCGCGTGTTTGAGGATGCTCAAACTTAGGGATAAATAACGCTGCTGTTAGGGGTGGAGCCTCAGGAAATATATTTTCACCGCCGGGTATGGATCCTTGCCGACTCATACCCGGCGTAAAATATCAACGAAAGCAGTTGGCCTGAATTTAAATATTTTCAATTTCGAATCAACTGCTTTGGCCGGAGCAAAAGCCCCAAAAATGGCTGCGGAACTAGGATTTGAACCCAGACAAACAGAGTCAGAGTCTGCCGTGCTACCGTTACACAATTCCGCATTGAACTCTTTTTGATTTTTTATATGGAGAAGCTTTTAATGTACTAAAATATTTTAGCTTATCTCCGTCGGTTTGTCAAGCGCCTGTTTAAGGATTTTTCTTACGACTCGTCCACCACGGCATACGCGATATTTGTGGAATGGTCGGCAAAGCGTTCAAGATTACTGACCATATTGATAAAAACCGTACCCGCCTGAGGTGTACATTCCCCCATATTCAGACGCCTGATATGGTTTTCCTCCAAATGATCCGCCATTAAATCCACGTCCTCCTCAACCTGAGCGATGAGTGCAATTTCCTTGTCGGTGAACTTTTGCCGTTTAAAAATCACAATCGCACGGTCATAAACGTCCAAAGCCATATTAAACATATCCTTAAGCTCGGATAAGGCAGAAAGCGACAGCTTGTTACCGCTGTCAATGCATCGCTTAGCGTCGTCGGTGATATTTTCCGCGTGATCGCCCACACGCTCCAGATCATTGACGATGTGAAAAAGCGCACCTATAATTTTCGCGTCGCGCTCTTGCTGCTCCAAAATATTCAGCTTAATAAGAAAAGCGGTTATGGTGTGATTCAGAAAATTTATGGTCTTTTCTCTTTGTAAAACCTCATTAATCATTTTATCATCCAATTTTTCAAACGCTTTCATTGCCAAAAGCATATTTTCACGCGCCAAATCAGACATTCGCTCCACTTCGCGCAAAACCTGCGCCACGGCGATAGCCGGAGTATTCAAAAGGCGGTCGTCAATATATTTTGGTTTGAGTTCGACAATCTGCTTGTCCTCTCCCCGAATAATTTTTCTCGACAGCTTTACAAGAAGATTGGACGCGGGCAGCATGACAAGCGTACTTACAATGTTGAATATAATATGCGCAACAGAAATTTGCGCAGTGGTATTATTTCCGGGAACAATAAACTCTAGTACCTCTGTAAACGATGGTACAACAGTCCATTCTCCCACGAAAAACAGCCCTATAAACAACACGGTGCCCATAACATTAAAAAGCAGATGAACCACAGCGGCACGGCGCGCCGTTTTGTTGGTGCCCACAGAAGCCAGCAACGCCGTAACGCAGGTGCCTATATTCTGTCCAAACAAAATAAATACCGCCGCATCAATTCTGATGAGCCCCTGCATGGCAAACGCCTGCAATATAGCAACCGAGGCTGAGGAGCTTTGAATAATCGCCGTAACCAGCATACCAGCCAAGAGACCCAAGAATGGATTCTTGCTGAACTCAACCATTATATTAAGGAACGGCTCGTAGTCCCGCAACGGAACCATAGCGTCCGACATCATATTGAGTCCCATGAATAAAATACCCAGACCAACTATTATCTGCCCCACATGGGTTACGCTTTTCTTTTTGAAAAACGCGACCATAACCGCGCCCGCGATAACGGCTACAGGTGCTATCTGCTTGGGATTAATCGCAACTAAAACGCTTGTTATGGTTGTGCCTATGTTGGCGCCCATAATAACACCGGCGGCCTGCGCAAGCGACATCAGGCCTGCGTTCACAAAACCAACCACCATAACGGTAGTCGCGGAAGAGCTTTGTATAATGGCTGTGATGAACAACCCCACCGCAGCCCCCATAAATTTATTGGAGGTCAGTGTCTTTAAAACCTTTTGGAGCTTTGAGCCCGCAGTTAATTCAAGCCCTTCGCTCATCAGTTTCATTCCGAAAAGAAATAACCCCAAGCCGCCAAGCAGCGACAATATGTCATAAATGCTCATTGTTACCTCCGTGTTACCTGTGTAAGCCCCGTGCCTGGCGAATGAAGCACTCTCCGCAGCAGAGACTGGGAGTATCGGGCTTAATGAAACGTCCTATAATGGCGGTGAATAAGACCCGGAACGCTGCGACGAACGTTAATTCATGCATATGCGAAGCGGACGTCCTAACGCAGCCAATTAAATCAGCGTTTACCTAAGCATAAGCCTTGTTAAGATTACATTAATTTTAGGTAAAATGCAAGTAAATTATCGATTTTTCATCCTCAAATTATTTGATTTTTGCCATATTATGCATTTTAGATTGATTTTTTTATTTATGTGCGCCAAGTTTATTGATTCTGGTACTTGCTTTTTTCATTTATAGTGATAATATTGTTTTATAGATATTGAGTATAGTTGGGGTCATATTCTATATACTATCTATCCGGCATATGAAAATGTTATAACACATTCTGCCGAAGGGGGATTTTTTTGTGGAAGATATGATAAAGCGCATTCTGGATGTTGACACAAAAGCCAGAAATATGACATCAAAAGCCGAACAGGCAAGAGCGCTCTCTTTGCGTAATATCCCCGAGCGCACCACAAAACTTAAACAGGAATATCTAGAGCGGGCAAATGAACGTGTAGAAAAGGTAGAAGCCGCCGAAAAAGAAGCGGCCGAAGCCAGTTTCTTGGAAAAAGCGTCCGTACACAAAGAAGCCTTACTTCGCCTTGAACAAATTTTTGAGCATAATAAAGAGACTTGGGTAAACGAAATTGTAAAAAGCGTTTTGGAGGAATAGATTATGCCGTCAAACGCGGCCTATGCCGTAATGACCAAATCCCGCGCTAAATACGGCAAGCGGCTTACAAAGCAAAACTACCGCGAGCTTCTTTCCCTTTCCTCGGTCGGTGAAATCGCCATGTACCTAAAGACCCAGACCCACTACTCCTCCGCTTTAAGTTCTGTGCAGGAGACGGCTGTTCACCGCGGATATCTCGAAAAGCTGCTGCGCGGCAAGGTATTGGACGATTTTGCCGAGCTGTGCCATTTTGAAGAATCGGTTGGTGAGCACCTGTTTGAATATATTCTGCTGCGCGGCGACGTCAGTGAGCTTTTGCGCTTTGTCCGCCGTTACAATGCCGGACATCCTGAGGAATATCTGTTTGAGCTTCCGGTATTTTTCAATCGGCACACCAAAACCGATCTTTTGGCTCTTTCCAAGGTCAAGTCCTTTGACGCCCTGCTTCAAGTTTTCGCCGCCTCTCCTTTGGCTAAAATCATCTCCGGTTTCCGTCCCGAAAGCGGGCATGTCATTGACTACACCGCGCTTGAGGCCGCACTGCGCAAATATCTTTTTACATTTTCCCTCGAAATGCTGAAAAAATACAACCTGAAAAAAGCCGCTGGCGAGCTGGAAACACTTTTTACAGCTCAGGCTGAGCTTGAGAATCTGCGTGTCATATTCCGCTGCAAAAAATATTTCAACACCTCGGCGGACATGCTCTCAGCACTTCTGACGCCTGCAAGGCTGCATTTCACAAAACGGCAGATGAAAGATATGATAGCTGCCACGGATATCAAAACTATAGAAACGGTACTCGCAAATTCCTATTATCATAAATTTTTGGGGCAGCACGGCTATATCGACGAGTATACCGGCCAGTTTCTCTGCAAAACCTGCCGGAAATATATGCGTTTTTCATCTTTGCCGGCCATTGTCATGCTTAGCTATGTTTATCTTTTTGAACTTGAAATCGAGGATATCACCAACATAATCGAGGGCGTAAGATATAACATGCCTCCCGAGCAGATCAGCCGTTTAACGGTTGCCCTTTCGTAATATGTTTTAAAGAAGGCAGGTGAAACCCATTGTCTGTCGCTAAAATGAAGGTGGCGCGCATAATCGGTAAATTCAGCGAGCTTGACCGCACAATCGCGGCCTGTATAAACAGCGGTTGCTTTCATGCCGAAAATGCCGCCGAGCTTGT
>DOZQ01000204.1:4380-7467 GCA_003517915.1 Oscillospiraceae bacterium
CAGCTTACAAGGCTGACCGACACCATGAAGGCCACAGGTCTGCCTCTGGAACTCTCTTCTGAAACGAAAAATGAGTGTTCATTCACTCCGGACGAAATCGCGGATTATCTTGAAAAGCTTCAGGAAAATTTGGGAAAGCTGCACGAGGAACGCTCAGAGCTTCACAAGCAAATCGACGGCGTAAACGAGATTATTCCCCAGTTTGAACATTTCTACGGTCTTAACATTCCGCTGGATGAGGTTTTCGCCTCAAAATATATAAAGGTTCGGTTCGGACGCCTGCCCCTGAGCAGTTACCAAAAGCTGTCCTCCTATCAAAACGACTCGGACATTGTCTTTGTCCCCTGCTCAAGCGAAAAGGATTTTTATTGGGGCATGTATGTTTGTCCCCTCGACGGGGAGGAAGAAGCCGATCGTATATTTTCAATGCTGTTTTTTGAAAGGCTGCGCATACCAGACGCAAAGGGCACTCCCGAAGAAACGGTCAAGGAGTTGCGCTTAGCATTATCCGAAAAGCTCACTCGCGTATCACAGCTTGACAGTGAGATTGACGCATACCTTGAAAAAAGCCGTTCAGATATTTTATCTATTTACTTAAGACTAAAAAACTCCTATGATGCGTTTGAGCTCAGACGTTACAGCGCTAAATTCAAAGACAGCTTTTTGCTTATGGGCTTTGTCCCGGCGCGTGAGGAACCGGCCTTTAAAAAATATTTGGACACGCTGGACAGCGTCGAATACAAATTAGAAAATCCCGGCGAAGCCGAAAAGCTCAGCCCCCCCAGCAAGCTTAAAAACTGCCGCCTGTTCAGCCCATATGAATATTATATCGACCTCTATGGCATGCCCTGCTACAACGAGCTGGATCCAACCGCCTTTGTGGCCATAACCTATACCC
This sequence comes from Oscillospiraceae bacterium, assembly GCA_003517915.1. Classification (GTDB taxonomy): domain Bacteria; phylum Bacillota; class Clostridia; order Oscillospirales; family Acutalibacteraceae; genus UBA8129. Next base: position 5,279 of record DOZQ01000204.1, read on the forward strand.
TTATTTACGGCGTTATGTTCGCCGATGTGGGACAAGGTATTATTCTTTCGCTCGTAGGCTTTATCATGCATCGGTTTAAAAAAATGGCTCTGGGTAAAATCCTTATTCCCTGCGGAATTTCCGGCGCATTATTCGGGCTGGTCTTCGGCTCGGTGTTCGGCTATGAGAATCTGCTGGATCCCATGTATCATTTAGTCGGCCTTGCGCACAAGCCTGTCGAGATTATGAACTCGGTGCAGAATATATTGATAGCGGCCGTCGCCATAGGCGTGTTCTTAGTGGCCGCCGCGATAATAACCAATATTTTTTCGGCTCTAAAGCAAAAAAATTACGGCGCCGCCCTATTCGGTCCCAACGGCATAGCCGGCCTTTTGTTTTACGGCACGCTCATCACCCTGCTGTTGTCTATGGTGCTCTCTTTTTCGGTTCCCACGCTTCCCTTGATCATTTTTGGCGTTGCTCTGCCGCTTATATGCATGCTCATGCAAAACCCGCTCGGAAAGCTTGTAAGGCGTGAGAAAAGCTGGCTCCCCGAATCAATGGGCGAATATCTCATAGAAAGCTTTTTTGAGCTGTTTGAGGCGGTTCTCAGCTTTATAACCAACACACTTTCTTTTTTGCGTGTCGGAGCGTTTGTCTTGGTGCACGCTGGTCTCATGATGGCCTTCTTTATTTTGGCCGAGCTGCTCGGCCCCGCCGGGTTCATAATGGTTCTGCTGGGCAACGCGGTGGTCATAGCCCTTGAAGGGCTGCTTGTCGGCATTCAGACCCTGAGGCTTGAGTTTTACGAGATGTTCAGCCGGTGCTACATCGGGCAGGGGCGGGAATTTAAACCCATGAAGTTCGGCTGATTAAGCGTATACCGCGTTTATAATATTATCGGATTTTAGATATCAGGAGGTATAATGTTATGTCAACCATTCTCTCCTTGGCGCTGATCGTCCTGCCGTTTTTGGCTATTTTCTTGTCGGTGCTTGTCGGCCTGCGCGCCATGAATAAAACAAAAAGCGCAAAACAAGCCATGAAGCGTCACTTTATTGTGCTTATATTTTCGCTCGCACTGATTTTCGCTTTTACTATGTTTGCCTCCGCCGCGTCGGCATCTTCCGCGGCGCCGGATGAAGAAGCCCCCAACGCCGAAACGTCCGCCGCGCAAACCGTCTCTTCGGATACCGGAGCGGCCAGCGGCATGGGCTTTATCGCCGCCGCACTGTGCACCGGTCTTGCGGGCATAGGCGCCGGCATCGCGCTTAGCTCAAGCGCTCCGGCTGCCATCGGCGCGGTTTCCGAAGATCCAAAAGCGTTCGGCAAGGCCATTATATTTGTAGCGCTCGGTGAAGCCGTCGCGATTTACGGCTTTGTTATCTCGATTCTCATATGGATCAAGCTGCCCAGCTTTGCGTGATCGGGGCTTAAAAAGGATGTATCCTACATGAATTTTTATGTTATCAGCGACAACCACGACACCTTGACGGGGCTGCGTCTGGCCGGTATTGAGGGGGTCATAGCGCACGCACAGGACGAGGTGGAGCAAGCGCTTAACAGCGTTATAAAAAACGAAGAAATCGGTATCGTGCTGGTTACCGAGCGGCTTGTTTCGCTCTGCCCCGAGCTGATCTACTCCCTCAAGCTGAAGGTAAGGCGGCCATTGATTGTCGAGATACCCGACCGGCACGCCCAAGGGCGTTCGAAGGACTCCATCTCCCGCTATATCCGCGAGGCTATAGGCGTCAAGATTTGAGCGAGGTGTTAGTTATGGCGCAGGACAAGATAGGTAAGTTTGTCGAGGCGATAAACAAAGAAGCCGAAAAGCGCAAGGCGCAGATAGAAGATGAAACCGAGCTGTTTATAAAGCAGGAAATAGATAAGGCGGAAAACGAAGCGCTACAGGAAAGTTATGAGCTTATTCAGCAGAAAATCGCTTCTTTAAAGCAGGACATAGGCCGTGACCTTTCGCGGCGTGAGCTTGAAAGCCGCAGGCAGATTTTTCTGCGCCGGGAGGAAATCGAGGACGAGGTCTTTGATGAAGCCAAACGGCGGCTTAGCGAATTCACCAAGACCGGTGAATATCCCGCCCTGCTGAGGCGGTCGGCGGACAGGCTCGCTCAGCGAATCCGCGAAGAAACAATTTACATTTTTCTGCGCCCGGACGATATGCAGTTTGGCGAACTTATCAAAGAGGCCGATCT
>DOZQ01000204.1:7486-7676 GCA_003517915.1 Oscillospiraceae bacterium
GGCATTGAAATCGGCGGGCTAAAATCCGAAAACGGTGACCATACCATAATCTTTGACGATACGCTCGGCAGCCGTCTGCAAAGCCGCCGCGAGTGGTTTGAGGAGCATTCTGGTCTAATCATAGCATGATACATCCGATCAAACAAACTTTAAATATAATCCAGAGGTGATGATAGTTTGGCTGAAAATG
>DOZQ01000183.1 GCA_003517915.1 Oscillospiraceae bacterium
GAAAAGATGCGATAGTCCAGCATTGTAAATTTGCAGTGTAGTTTCGCGAGCCTGTAACCGTTCGCGGCTCGGTAATTTTCGTGTATGCCGCACTTTTGCGTGCGGGCATAGGTGATAAGCAGCCCCAGATCGGAAAGGCGTCTGACAGAGGGATAGACACGGTTCCGATTGACACCGATGCGTTTCGCGACCATCTCAGCATGGACTATGTAGTTGCATTCAGATACACAAATGATTGTGGGGGATGCAATATCCCATAATCTTTAAGAGGTCTTGGTTCAGGGTATTCTGTCACATTTGTAAGTTTATATGCAACGGCCTGATTTTGACCTTTATAGTATCTACGATAGAAAGAATAAGAGATACCGGAATATTTTTTCGTTAATTGCCATACAGTATGAACATCATCAACCAGTATCTTCTCAACTCCAGCTTCTGCGACAACTCGCATGATTGGTGATGTTGCATAGATGACAATGGTGTCTACATCCTTACGGCATTTTACTTTCCTAAATTCGAACCGTTTTCTGCCGCTAAGGATATTCTGGACATGTTCCGGGTTGATTGATAATAACATCTTGCACATCAACGTGCCCCTCCTTTAGTATAGCTTTGAATTGTTCAGGCAAAAGTTGAACATTAGCCGGGTATTGATTGTTCTCTGCCCAATATCCATTTTTGTCGAGCCAATCCATATTTATGTTATTTCCACATCCAAAATACCCATAATAAAGCATTTCGATGACTACTAAATTCTTTTCAGAGGTATATTTTCCCCGTAAATCACGTTCATCAAAAACCGATTTATTGCTGATTGTCAACAGCAATTCCTCAATAGGAATATGAAAACGATTATTTGTTTTCACGATTATTATATTCGTCACAACACAATATGATGTCAAACATGATTTATATCTTGGCTTTTGGCCATCCTCCTTTGTATGCCGTCGATAGATCAGAACTGGTTCGCCCGGTTTATAATGAGGTAAAGGTTGTGAACCCACATATACTTTGCTCATCCCGTTCGCTGCCGACTTTCCAACGCTTTCTTGCAGGGTATGTTTCAGTTCTGAATATGGGAAAAGAGTATCATGATAATAATCGTTTACAATTATGTACCCGGCTTTAGAAAACGACGGATTTATGAATGGGAAAGACTTATAAGGATCGCGATAGTCCAGATTAAAGCGATTTTTGAGGTAAACGCTTTCACCATTGTTTTTATGTCCAACTAAAGAAAATCCAAACCGTTTTAGTTGTGAAATAAGCAACGAATGTTTTTCGAAGGCTGTCACATAAATCTCTTGCGATTTTTTTCTTCTCCATTGCCAAAGAGCAAGACCAAGTGCGCCCTCGCCGAGCCGCTGCCCCTGAAAACGCTCCGCCAGTTTGAGCGTTCCTATTTTTACTCTGGAAACCGCAGGTAATATCCCTTCGATCAATTCGATTTGCTCATTTTCATCTTTTAAATATACAAAAGCACCCAAACCATCATCATCTTTGAATAATAATGCCGTCGAATCGTTTGTCGCTTTCTTAGCAAACCATTGCTCGAAACCCGGATAGTCATGCTTAAGCGAATCAAATAAAGAATCTTCAATATCTACATTAGAAAATTTAGCGAATTGAAATTTACCTGCCATGATACGCCTCCCACATTTCATATTGACATCATTGTGATCTCTCTATATAATAAAGGACAGAGGGCAGCACCGCATTAAAAGGCGGCTAGTCTAGGATTACGAAAAATAGATCGCAACCGGTGAACATGGTTGAGCGATCTATTTTTTTATGTTTTTTATGAGTTTTTCGATTGCTGTTACAATTAACAACACAACGATCAACGTCATTAATTCCATAAAAACCACTTCCTTTCACTTTATCAATAGCTTGATTGAAAGAGTGATTTTTTAGGAAGTGGAGTAAACCGCCCGCTTTACTGCCCTCTGGGACAAAGTGTCCAGTCATATTTTACCGCGAATTATAGCGGCTGTCAATCTCATAATCTACCCCGTTTTTTTGTCGACCGAGGAAAAACGGGGTACATTTTAAAAAGGTAAATCCGGATCATCCGGATATGGTTCGGCTTCGGGCGGTTCGTCCCGTTCCACATCCACAGCCGGAGCTGTCCGGTTGCGTTTATCCCCAGCAAAGGACGCCTGATGCACAAGCACCTTCGTCCTCTGCCGGGGATTTCCGTCTCTGTCTTTGTACTTATTGACCTGTAAAGAGCCACTGAGCGCGATCATCTGGCTCTTTTCAAAATAGTTCGCTATAAACTTTGCGGTAGAACGCCACACAACCACATTAAAAAAATCGGTGACGCGTTCCTTGTCTTTAGCATAAGTACGTTCGACCGCGACCGAAATATTCATATTATTCATATAAGGAATGCCGTTCTGCGTTGTCCGAAGCTCCGGAGCCTAGGCCAATCTTCCTGTGAGCGCGACTATGTTCAGCATATTTTTTTGACCTCCTATTCGTTATGAAAATAAAAAAGTAACCCATTTCCGCGCAGCTGCGGCGTATCCGCAGCTATGTGATGAATGTGACTGGCAAACAAGAATGGACCACTTTTATCGTACCAAAAGTGTACCTCGTTTCGCTGCCGGCAGCGCCGGCGCCAGGGAAACAAACGAATTACATATTGATATCATACTGCGGCGCGGGTGAATAACGATGCGGCTTTTTCTGCCGTGCCGGTTTGTGCAGTTTGAAGTGGTGCAGCCGCTTGCGTTTCGGTCGGTTTCGGTTTGAAAAAGAAAAATCCAAGACGGCCTGCCGGGACAACTCGCGGCCTACCGCATTAAGCATCCGGTTCACGGCGTAAATCAGGCGTGGATTTGCTTTATATACGGACTTTTCCGGGGGATTTAAAAGCCGCTGAGCGTATTCATTGCCCTGTTTCGCCGAGGCATGGAGCCAGCGCATGGCCTCCGGGATGTTGGGCGGAATGCGCTCACCATTCAGATACAGCTTACCTAAAGTATACTGTGCGTCTCAAATTCTTTCTCCGGATCAATCACAACGACGGTGTTTTTCTCTGCCCCCGCTTTTTCAAGTGAACGTGCTTGGTTTTTCTTACTTGACATGTTTACCTCTCTCATTTAGTGGCACATTGTGCTCACTTGATTACTGATGTATAATAAAGCCATAAAGTACAAAAGGGGGATCCTCCGCGATGATCAGGTTCTGGATCACGCTCTGTATTGCAAGCTCGCTAAGAAGCTGATTGCTCTTGTGGTTGATCTGCTGCAGAAGCAGATTGGAATTTGCCTTGATGACTTTGAAAATTTCCTCATTGATGAACGTGGCAGAGTTTTCCATATAACGCATGTCACGGTAATATTTGAGAGCCTGCTCAATCGTCTGGTTCACGCTCATGTTTTGTTTTTCCGCGATTGCTAAAATGTCCGAATACAGATTTTCTTCAATGCGGATGCTCTTTCTCTGCGCCAAATAATAACCCCCTTTTTGCACGCGATTTTAACTCTAAGAATTTTATGCAGGATAAAGCATGATGTCACTTTGGATGTCACAAAGTAAACAAAGAACGATTTCTAAAATCTCAAAAACAGCGCAAGCCCTTACACCGCAAGGGCTTACGCTGTTTCGGAAGAAAAGATAAATGACATCACCGGCAATCAATAAGCGCATCGTTAAAGCATTCTGTGTGACATCACCGCTCACGGCATTATAAAGTAGGTTTTGGGATCTACCGCCTTGCCGTTAACGCGCACTTCAAAGTGAATATGCGGCTCGGTTGAATCTCTGCCGCTGCCACCGCTAAGCGCGATCTGCTGGCCGCGCTGCACGATGTCCCCTCGGTTGACCTGTAAGAAGCTGTTATGCGCGTACTAGGTTTGCAATTCGTTCCCGTGGTCAATTTTGATGAATCAAAAGGAACTGACAATACCTCTTGCTGTTAATGGGATTCGATTGTCTGTATGAAAACCGCGCTGCAAAAGCGGATTTCAACAAAGGGAAAGGGCTTCCAGCATTGTCCCCTACGACTATACTGAAAGCCCTGTATAAAAAAGCGCGGGAACGCGCTTATGAAACTAAAAAGTCTTTCAGACGTAATCGTGGTTACATCTGCGAGGCTTAAGCCCCGGCAAACTCATAAGTCTTTCAGATGGGCATCGCCTTTGTATCAGATGGCNNAGTCAGCTACCAACTGGCTTGGGGGTATGAGTGTTTTTACCAATTAAACCCATTATGCCACAATGATTGTATATGAAAAACAGGCGTAGTGTGAACCGCGCCTGCTTGTGCCAATAATCAATGCATATATGCGAGGTTTGTGTAAATAAAATAGGGAATACAAAGGTAATACAAAAATAACTGTAAATGTATTGACATCGTGCCACAGCTGGGATATTCTATAAATGTAACCGTTCTCGAACACGGAAAGTGGATTTGCAGATTTATCAAAAATTTTGATGGAAAGGAGTTGGGATATCTAATTATCTTAAAGAGTCAAAATATCCATGAAAAAAAGAAAAACAGGGGGATATAAAATGCTTAAAAAAAGAATCATTACATTTTTAGCGGCCTTGCTGCTAATTGGCCTTGTTCCGCTTGTCGGTGCGGAAAGTGAGCCGGCAGACGGAAACATAACGTCGGGAGATAATTTTGTCGCAGGAAAAATGAACGAAGGCTGGACGATTTTAAAACCGGAGGAAGAAACGTTTTCTCTTGATAAAGGTATTGGGTTGCGCTTGACCGCTAAAAAAGAAAGCATCACCGGTATTGGCGAGGATTGGAAAAACGTTGTGGCGCGACCCGCCGAGGGCGATTTTGAAGTTGTAGCAAAAACCTTTTTTCCGGTGGCGCCATTCGCGAATTATCAACAATCCGCACTGCTTATCTATGAGGATGAGGACAACTATGTTAAGGTAGATGCCGAATACAACGGAAGAAGGATTATAGCGCAGTTCCTCACCGAGACAAACGGCGAATTTGTGGGAACCCGGATTGATACGCTTACTCCCGACGCGGACGGTGCGCTGGCGGTATATTACAAGATCACTAAGGCTGGGAACGTGTATACCGGCGCATATTCCCTCGACGGCTTGACATACAGGCCAATCGGAAATCCGCAAACAAGGGAATACACACAACCAAAAATTGCGCTGTATGCCACGCAGCATTCTCAGAATGAGCAGCTGATCGACACCTATTTTGAATATGTATCAGTACTCTCAAAAGACGGTGAAACGCTGATGACACCAGAGGAAATGCTGCATCAGGCGGTTACTGAGGTTGCCGATTATGTGCATTCTGAGATTCCCGCGGTGCTGACATCTGATCTGGCGGTTACTGTTCCAAAGGGATATGAGGTTTCCTATGTCTCCGGCGATGAAAGCGTCATTTCAAGCGACGGGAAGCTTGTTCCACTTTCCGCAGGAAAAACCACTACGCTTGCTGTTAAGGTAACCGATGGAACGCGAACGGTAACCACCGAGCCGGTTACCGTGACAGTCATGGCTCCGCCTACCGTTTGCGTGCAAGAAACGGACGAGCATCTGTATTTTTCCGCAGGCTGGAGTCTCCGCGCCCAGATTGGCAGATTCAATGAGCATATCGCCAAGCAGGCTTCCAAGGTCGGCGAAAGCATGAGCTTTACCTTTGAGGGCAGTTATTTCTCGCTGGAAAGCTACAAATCTTATTCACAGGGCATGATTGATATTTATGTCGACGGAATCAAGCAGAATACCGAACCCATAGACCTTTATGAACCAGGTGCGGGCGGCTCGTTCAACCATATTGTCGGGACGACAACTCTTCCGTTCGGTAAGCATACGGTTACTGTTATTATAGTCGGCAGAAACGAAAGGTCAATCGGCAATAACGTGTATATCGACGCTGTGAATATCAACGGTACATTTGTAGAGCCCAGCCAATTGGTTGACGATCAGGTTATTGTACAAAGTGGCGATCCTATCGAAATTGATGTTTTGGCGAATGACCCTGTCACGGGAGACGTCTCGATAGATACTCCTCCGGCAAGCGGCGACGTCCAGGTTGTGAACAATAAAATCACATTCACCCCGACCGAGATGAGCGTTAAGGACGATTCCTTCACCTACAAGGTAGGAAACGCAACAGCGACGGTGAAGCTGGTCTATGCCGACACTATCCGCT
>DOZQ01000121.1 GCA_003517915.1 Oscillospiraceae bacterium
CGCCTCACGCTGAGAATCCGCGGCTAACTGATCTTTTATATGATCTGCCTGTGAGGAAATGGCGGTCATGGCCTCCTGAGAATCCATGATCTTCTTTTGCAGTGATTCCTTTTCTTTTTCCATTTCGGATTTTTTTGCGGTGGCTGTGTCCAAGTCACTTTTAAGCTGGGCTTTGGCCTCTTCAATTGAAGTAATTGAGTCCATCAGCTCGTCCATAAGGTTGTTGTCGTGCTCGGATACGCTTTGAACCAACTCGGTACGAGCCAGGAAATCTCCGAAATCGGTCGCGCTCAAAATAACTTCAAGCTGGGTGGTGTTGCCGGAGATATACATCGCGCGCAGACGTTCCTTAAACAGCGCCTTGCGTTCGTTCAGATCAGTTTCTTTAGTAGCGATCTCCGCTTCCTTGGCGGAAATTTCCTCGTCAAGCCTTTCGACCTGGTCTATGTATTCGTCAAGCAGAGCCTGGGTATCTTTTACGTCCTCCAAAAGCGTTTTTTGAAGATCAAGCTCTTTTTCATGCTGCTCACTGAGGTCTTCAAGTTTTTGTTTATTCTTTTCGAGCTTTGCTTTCAGTTTGTTTAGAGTTTCTTCATCCATAGCGTCAGGATCAATCTCTTCTTCCTCTTCCTCGGTCTCTTCAGAAGAGGCTTCTTCTGATTCATTATCAGGGCTTTCTGACTCGGTCTCCTCCGTTTTATTTGTATCCGCGTCCTGCTGAGTTTCGGAGGATTCCTCCGCGTAAGCGTACATAAGTGACGGAGAAGAGGTAAAGGCCAAAGCCATGATCAGAACAAAAGCAAGTAAAATCGAAGCTATTTTCCTAAATTTCACTGAATTCACTGCCCTCTCGTTTCAAATATTTGCGAATGGATACCAAGCTGCCCAGCATTCCCGCAATCGCGCCCAAAACCAGAAAGATTCCGAAAATTATTGCGGCGAATGAACCGAACGGTAACAGGTTGAGATTAAGCATAAGGTTTCCGGTAACCGCGTCGGCCGCCAGGCGGTATATGAGATAAACAAGCCCGAAAGCAACGCCGGCCGCGATAATACCCAAAATAATGCCTTCTATCATAAACGGGAACCTTATAAACCCGTCGGTAGCACCCACCGCCTTCATTATGCTGATCTCCAGCTTGCGAGAAAACATCGTTATGCGGATGGTATTTGAAATTATGACCAGCGCGATAACCATAAGCAGCGCTATCAGCCATATGCTGGCAATATTGATTACGTTGCGCAGGCTGTTGACCTGGTTGGCCACATCTCTTTTATTGCTGACCTCGCTGATTTTCATATTCTGTTTCATTTGCTCTATTTGTCCGGTTGTCTCGTCAAACAGGCTCAAGTCTTTATATGTAACCTTGAGCGCGTCGGGCAGGGGATTTTCCTCGCCTTTAAATTCTTCAAAGAGCAGTTTCTGATCATCCCTGAAGCCCTGCGTTATGCTGTCCAGCGCGACTTCTTTTGATACATACTCGAGGTTCTTGACATTGTCAATCGCCCTGAGGGCGTCTTCAACTTCCTGCCTGTCGCCGTCGCTCAGCCCATCTTCCAGGTAAACCATGACGACATTCTGATCCTCCACCGTGCCCATAATAACGTCTACGTTGAAAGAAAACGCGATCGCAATGCCCATGAGCAGCATGCATGCGGTCAAAACACCAACAGAGGCCACAGACATCAGGCGGTTGACCCAGACATTTTTTAACCCCTCAAATGTGAGGTATTGAAAACTCCGTGCTTTCATCATATACCTCCGTCAAAGTTGTCGGCGACGACCATGCCGTTTTCGATCATGACAACCCGCCGGTTGAAATCGCGCACCAGCTGATGCTCATGCGTGACCATAATGATGGTGGTTCCGCGCCGGTTGATTTCGCTTAAAAGCTCAACTATCTCATACGACATGTTGGGGTCTACGTTGCCGGTGGGTTCGTCCGCTATTATCATGGTGGGATTGTTGACCAGAGCCCTAGCCAAGCCGACTCGCTGCTGTTCGCCGCCGCTGAGCTCTGACGGGCGGCTGCGCGCCTTGCCTCCAAGACCCACAAGAGTAAGAGCGTTGGACACGCGCCTGCGGATTTCACGGTTTGACGCGCCGACCACGCGCATGGCAAACGAGACGTTTTCAAACACATTCATGGTCGGTATCAGGCGAAAATCCTGAAACACTATGCCCATTGTTCTGCGCAGCAACGGGATATCTTTATGCCTTATTTTAGAAAGCTTGAAACCGTTGACGATTATTTCACCCGAATTGGGAGCTTCCTCTCTGGTGAGAAGACGCATAAATGTGCTTTTTCCGGCGCCCGAAGCACCGACGATAAAAACAAATTCTCCCCTGCTGACCTTTAAGTTTACGTCTGCGAGGGCTTTAGTGCCATTGTCGTAGGTCTTGTTGACCCCTTTGAATTCTATAAGCGGCAGCATAGCGCCGGGTACTTTTAACATACTGCTAATTTCAGGTCCCCACTCTCTTTAATCAGACCGGAAAGTTACTGAAAGCTGGAGGCGGGGGAAAATCAGCGGTTTCCCGGTCTTAATATTTTACAGGATTCGCGGTTAAATATTTTTTGACCATTAGCGCTATTTTGAAAACGATTGCATGGTCAAATTCTCTTAGATCCAAGCCGGTGAGCTTCTTGATTTTTTCCAGCCGATAGACAAGCGTGTTGCGGTGGACAAACAGCTTTCGGGAGGTTTCGGAAACGTTGAGGTTGTTTTCAAAAAACCGTTGTATAGTAAAGAGCGTTTCCTGGTCGAGCACCTCTATGGCGCCCCTTTTGAAAATCTCCCTTAAAAAGGTTTCGCAAAGTGTGGTAGGCAGCTGATAAATCAGCCGGGCAATGCCTAAATTTTCATAGCTGACAATATTTTTCTCGGTGTCGAACACCTTGCCTACCTCGAGCGCCACCTGAGCTTCTTTAAATGAGCGGGCAAGCTCTTTAATGCCGCTTATGCTCGTTCCGATACCAACAACCGCATGGGTGTAAAACTCGGACGAAAGGGTGTCGACAATCGACTGCGCAAGCTTTTCAAGATCGTGAGCCTCAATGTCGGCCTTGGTTTCTTTTATCAGCGCGATGTCATTTTCGCTGATGTTTACGACGAAGTCCTTGCTTTTGTCGGGGAAGAAATTCTGGATGATGTCAAACACCATCACGTCTTCTCTAGAGGTGATTCTGATAAGCAGCACCACCCGCGACACGTCGATGTTAAACCTGAGCTCACGAGCCTTGATGTATATGTCACCCGGGAGTATATTGTCCAAAATGACATTCTTGATAAAGTTGGCTCGGTCGTACTTTTCGTCGTAATACTGCTTGATGCTCGAAAGGGATATGCCTAAAAGCCCGGCATAACGCGCCGCCTGCGGATCCGTTCCCTCGACAAATAAAATGTATTCCGGATGCTGAGCCGCTCCGAAGGGCTTGTAGGTGTAAGCTCCCCTTACAAAAGTGTCGGCTGTGTTGCTTATGTCGGTAGGGAGCAGGTCGGTTTGTTCACCGATTCTGCCAAGGTCGCTGCATGAGATAATGCTCATGCTTTCGTCAATGATGCCGATGGTTCGGTCGATGACCTCTCTCATCTGATGGATAACGCCCTGAAATAAACGATTGGACATGTAAATTCTCCTCCGCTTTGTAATTCTCTTGTTTTAGGCTCATAACGCGTATTTTTAAGAATTACACCGTTGCCACATGGACATTGTAACCTTTTCACGAATTCGTTACAAGTGTGTAATAACTTCCGCGGCGGCGTGAGATTTACATAATATTTCGGGGCCGACCGTATTCATGGCTTGATCATCGCATAAACTTAACCGATTTACAGGCTAAAGGTTCATTGAGGATCAAAAACGACCCAAACATATTCTACACAATAGCAAGAAGAAATGCAAGCCTAAATCTTAAAAAAGGTTACAAAATGATTACAATTTACATTTCATTCACGTTTTATTAAGATCATAGCCTGCCGGTAAAAAATCTTCCGATTTTTTGTGTAAAATATGCTTTTTTAAAATACTGTTTTTGGGGATATTTCCGCCGCTTTTTCCTTTAAAAATACGCAAAGATATAACGCCGATGTGTGCTGCGGTTTGCAATGCAAAATATAATTTTAAGCTCCGATGAACTTATGCACACAAACCGGCATGAAAAAACGTAACTTACGACTAAAAAAAGGTCATTACCGATAACAACGATAATGAAAATCGGTTTTAAAACTGTAAGTTACGCCAATAAAAAATATGAAAAGAAATCGCATGTGCTTTTCATAGTATAAACGGGCTAACAGCAATCTGTCAACCCGTTTGTGTAATATTAATAAAAAATTTAAGATTTTTGTTCATATGGTGATATTAATAGAAAAATTATCCAAATTACGGCAATGGAACTTTTTGCTCGGCAAGCTCAATTTCTTCCCTTGAAAGCTCCTTGCAGCGGCCTGGAAGAAGTGTTTCGTCCAAGGTCAGCGCGCCTATGGCAATTCTTTTCAGGCTTAACACATCCATGCCCAGCGCGCCGAACATCCTTTTGACCTGATGATATTTGCCCTCGCAAATGCGCACCTCTACAAGCGGCTTGTCCCCGTTCTTGATAACACGAAGCTCGGCCGGCAGCAAAACGGTGCCATCCGCGAGCTGAATGCCAAACGCAAAGGCGGCGATTTCCGCCTCGCCCACCGGATGGCTTACCGCTGCCAAATAGGTTTTGATAACGCGGTTTTTCGGGGAAAGTAACCGGTGGGCAAAATCCCCGTCATCAGTCAGGAGAAGAAGCCCCTCGGTGTCTTTATCCAGACGCCCGGCGGGAAACAATCCTTTGCGCATTAGCTCCGCCGGAATAAGATCGATAACCGTTCGCTGTTTCGGGTCGCGGCTAGCGGAAATTACTCCAGCGGGTTTATTCATCATAAGATAAATATGCTTTTTGAAGGTTATACGCCGCCCGCTCAGCAGTACGCGCACATTCTGGGGATCGATTTTCTGCCCCGCGTCAGACGCGGCGCGACCGTCTACATCGACCTGCCTCCGCTTTACAAGGAGCTTTACATCCTTCCGGGAGATACCTTTTTGTGAAGACAAAAATCTGTCAAGGCGCATCAAACCCATACCCGGGGCTCCTTTCCGGCAAGCCTGCGGCTAATACTCCCAAGGCCCCGGCGAAACGGCCTGCGCCAAGGCGTTCTTTTCAAATCCATGCATGAATCCGCCGAGCGCCGGGGAGTCTATATCCCCGCCTATGATCTTTCCCTCAAACACCAGAAGATTGGCCATCACAGGATCCGCGCCGGGATAGTTCAGCACGGCGTAGCAATAACGGCTTACGGTTTGGCCTTTATAGGGAGTCAAGTCAAAGCCCTGCTCTAACTGCATTTCGTTGTAGGGGGAGTAGACTTCGTCAAATTCCGAGGGTATAATCACCGTGTTTTGCATAAGTGGGGTCGATTCCACCTCCCAGCCGAAGCGTGCCAAAAAAGCGCGGCGCTGCTCGTCGGTTGCGGCGGAAAACCCTTTTTCGCCCGATAGTTGGCTTGCGCCTATAATAATGCTTGAGGAAATAACCGCAATGAGCAAAACCACAGCGGCGGCCGCAATAACGATTTTTCGCCTGGTCAGTTGAAACGAGAGAAACATATTCATCACTCCTGTTACCGGAAATCCTGCGGGATAGTAATGTATATGTATCTGTTCTGAGATTAATGCCATAAAACTTCACGTGCCATACGGCGAACCAAGAAAACACGCAAAAAAGCCGGAGAGTGCGGCGTCATAGTCAAACCACTTAAAATAAGACACATCTTTTCGGTCTATTTTATGTCTGCCCGCGTTATCCTCCTTGCTTTACGCCAGTAAAGCTGCGTCGTCTGCCTTAGCAGACAAAAAATATCCTCGAAAATCCTGTGCCACATTTCAAGTGGTTCGACTATATCAGAAGAACCGCGCAGTCGGGTTGCTGCTGGAAGCCGGGGCGGATATGGGACCGAAAAACCGAGTGAAGGCTTTTTTTAAGGATTTATCCCAAAAGTCCCATTCGTGCGCTGCGTCCCATTCCTCAAATGTATGTGGAATCCCGAGTCGCTTAAGATGCTTTATGAATTTTTTGTTGCCGTCATATAAAAAGTCCTGTTTTCCGCAGGTTATATACAGCTCGGGGCAGCTTTCGGCCCCGCTTTCTTCCGTGAGCTTTTCGGCACAGGCGAAAAGCTCGTCCTGCGCACGCACCCGGTGCCGGTTTATGGCGTAAATTTCTCTTTCATAAAATTCCGGGCGGTCGGACATGTCCGCCACGGCGGAAAATCCGGCCGCGCCCCTATATCCGCCGGGATTCAAAAACGCGCATTTTAAAGCGCCGTAGCCGCCCATCGACGAGCCTATTACATAGCTGTTTTTTTCGCACCGCATGCCGAACAGACGGGATACAAGCGCCGGCAGCTCTTTTGAGATATAGGTGAAATATGGGATGCCATATTCCATGTCGCAGTAAAAGCTGCGCTGCACCTCGGGCATTACAAGATTTACCCTGTGCTCCCTGGCGTAACGCTCACAGCTTGTATAGCGGAACCAGCAGGTATGGTCGTCGGTCAGTCCGTGCAGCAGATAAACCACCGGATAATCCGCCGCTGAGTTTTTTTCGCTGTGATCTGCCGGCGTGGACACCGCAAGGCCGGTGCGCATTTTCAAAACGCGCGAATAGACCGTGCCGTTAAAAAATGCCATAACTCATTCGTAAAGCGGATGCTTGCCGCAGATAGCCTCCACTCCGGAGCGGATATCATCGGCTTTATTTTCAAAATCGGTTACCGCCCATGCGATAAACTGCGCGATGCTGTCCATATCCTCTTCCCTAAGACCCCTGCTGGTCGCCGCCGGGGTTCCGAGCCTAATGCCGCTTGTGACAAACGGCTTTTCCGGGTCGTTGGGGATTGCGTTTTTGTTGGCGGTGATGTACACCTCGTCCAGCCGGCGCTCAAGCTCCTTGCCGGTGACGCCGGTGCCCCTTAAATCCATCAGCATAAGATGGTTGTCGGTGCCTCCCGAAACCAGATTTACCCCTCTTGTGAGCAGACCCTTGGCAAGAGCCTGGGCGTTGTCAGCGACCGCTTTTTGATAAACGCCGAATTCATCGCTCATCGCTTCACCGAAGCAGACCGCTTTCGCGGCGATAATATGCATAAGCGGGCCGCCCTGCAGACCGGGAAAAACGGCTTTGTCTATGGCCTTGGCAAACTCTTCTTTACAAAGGATCATACCGCCTCTGGGCCCTCTGAGCGTCTTGTGGGTGGTTGTTGTGACAATATCGACGTAAGGCACGGGATTTTGGTGCAGACCCGCCGCGACCAATCCGGCGATATGAGCCATATCCACCATTGAGACCGCGCCGACTTCCTTAGCTATAGCGCCGATTTTTTCAAAATCAATCGCTCTCGGATAAGCCGACGCACCGGCGACAATCATCTTGGGCTTGCATTCGAGCGCGGTTTTGCGCAGCTCGTCATAATCGATAAATCCGTCATCATTTACGCCGTAGGGAACAAAATTATAATATTTGCCCGACATATTAACAGCCGAGCCGTGGGTCAAATGCCCGCCGTGCGCCAGATTCATGCCCATTACCGTGTCGCCGGGATTTAAAAAGGCAAAATAAACCGCCTGATTCGCCTGCGCGCCGGAATGGGGCTGTACATTCGCGTGATCCGCTCCGAACAGCTTTGTGGCGCGGTCCCTCGCAATATTTTCCACCACGTCGACGCACTGGCATCCGCCGTAATAACGCTTGCCGGGATAACCCTCGGCGTATTTATTGGTCAGTACGCTGCCCATCGCCGCCAAAACGGCGGGAGAGACAAAATTTTCCGACGCGATAAGCTCGATATTCCTGCGCTGGCGCAAAAGCTCCTCACGCATGGCGGCGCCGGTTTCTGGATCGGCCTTTGATACAAACCCGATAGTATCCATCATATTTGAAAACATAGTGCACTCCTCTTCCAAAGTTATATGCAGATATTATACAGTTTCAGACTGAAAAATACAAGCCGAAGAGTTAAATAAAATCGTCTTCCGTCCGCCGTAAACAGGCGGACGGAAGACGTGACACATAATTATAAATACGGATTATTCTGCGGCGGTGTCTTCCGGCTGAGTGTTCGAAGGCTCCGGTTCCGGCGCGTCGGCGGGAGGTTCGAGGTTGCCCTTGCTGATATAGATATCTATAGTGGCGTTCATCGCGACAAATTCGCTGTTTTTGGAAGCCCACACGACCGAGCCCTTGCTCTCGTAAGAATCCGCGTAGCCTACGCGGTAGGTGATATTTGCGCCCTTTGAGACAAAATCAAAGAAATATTCCTGCAAATCTTTTTCCGTTTTGCCGATAAGATCGTCTATATACGGTTTTCCTAGGGAATACACGACATTGACGCTCAGGTCTTCTCCGATAAGCGCCGTGCCAGCGGGCGTAGACTGAGAAATTAACCTGCCGTAGGGCACGTTTGCGCTGTAACGGTTTTTGATCGTGACCGAAAGGCCGGTGAAAGCGGCAGCTTCTTCGGGTGAAAGCGAACCGAAATTAGGCACGACAACCGATTTACCCAGAGAAATTACAAATTTGATTTTGCTCTTTCTCGCGACTTTTGTGTCCTTGGCTATATCCTGCGAAATGACACAGCCGACGGGAACGGTTTCCGACGCCTGCTCGGTGTATGCGGCGTCAATCTCGTTTTGAGAGGCCCATGCCTCGGCCTCCGCCTGCGGCTTTCCTATAAAATCGAGTACCGTGATGTTTTTTTCAAGAACCTCGGGGCCGAGCGACATATATATGAGCAGGCCGTCCTTGCGGGTAAAGGTGGATTCAGTTATAGACGGGTTGGAGAATTCCATTTTGATGAATTTGCCTTCCGCCACTTTTTCGTCGTAAAGCTCATTGATATTGACGCTTAGCGCTTTGGTCTGGTTGCGCCATTCGTATATCTCATTGACCGTCATGGACGAAAAATCCGGCAGGTCAATAAGTTCGTCCGGGTCTGGACCCATGCTCACCGTAAGGGCGATAACCGAGCCTTTTTGTATCTTGCTGCCGGGGTCTTTGTCCTGCCCGATTATGATATCTTCATTGTAGGTCATATCATAAACCGATTCGGTTTCGATGGAGATATTGTTGGTCAGCCCCCATGTCTTTGCGTCGCTTAAAGGGGAACCCTCAAAATTTTTCACAGTGACCCTGTTTACAATCCCGAAGATCAAAAACACTGCGACAATAAGCACAAGTATGAGCCCCGCAATGACGGCGTAACGGATTATCTTGCGGCGGTTATAGGAATCGTCCCGCTCGACGACATGCTCGGGGCCGGTGATGCGCGCTCCGCTACGGTTTTCTGCGTATGCCGGGCGTTCATATCCGCTGTATTCGGCGGGGGGCGAGGTTTCGGCGCGAACGGAGCTTTCGGTTTCGGAGATACTTTCGTTTTCGAGGGGGATTTCAGTGGGATAGGTATTTTTCTCCGCAGGAGATTGTGCGGGGGGTTCACTTAAAGACGCCTCCGCGTTTTCTTCCGGGGGCTTATAAGCACTGTATTTTTTTTGCTCCTCGCTGTGCTTTAAAGAGTTATAGTTATTGTTGCTGAACTGGTTCAGAAAGTCGCTCATAGGGTTCCAGATTTCCTTTCCTTAATTTAAACACTGTATCCGCTTTCTGTGCGATTTCTCCCGAGTGGGTGACGACGATTACGCATTTACCGTGCTCGTGCGCCAGCTTTCTGAATATTTCTATTATCTCGTTTTCCATTTCCTCGTCCAGATTACCGGTCGGCTCGTCGGCCAAAATCAGGTCGACATTGGTGGCCAGTGCCCTTGCGATGGCGACGCGCTGCTGTTCACCGCCCGAAAGCTTGTTAACCGTGCGGTCGGCCTTGTCCTTGCCGATGCCGATATAATCAAGAAGATTGTAAGCGACCGCCGCCGGATCAGAGGGGAGCTGATTGTCGGTTATGCTCATGGCGACTCTTACGTTTTCCGCCGCCGTCATGTAGGGAATCAGGTTATAGGCCTGAAAAATAATCCCCAGCTTGTTTCTTCTGTAGTTTTCCGCGCCTATCGCGGCAATATTCTGCCCTTCATAAATCACCGCGCCGGATCTCGGCTTGTCAAGTGCGCTGAGCAGAGATAAAAAAGTAGTTTTACCCGAGCCGGATTCTCCCAAAATGGCATAAAAGGTGCCTTTTTCAAACTCGCACGAGACATTGTTTAAGATAAACCGCCGGGAATCTCCGTCCTGATAAAAATAGCCTGCCTCCTGAACCTGTATAAAACTCATAACATTTGGCTCCTTTACATCAGTATTTTTTTGGGATTAAGCCGCAGTACATAAATTATGGGAACCAAGGTGGAAACTACCACTGTGCCGATTCCGACCGCGAAGAATAAAAGCACGGTTCTAAGATCAAGCGAGACCCTGTAGGCCCCGGTGAGATCCTCGTCGGAAAGATTGTTGCCGTAGCCCATCCAGTCGAGGGTAGAGGTATAGGTTGTAAAAGAGCCTCCGCTCTGCTGCTCCTCCTGTTCTTCCGCCCGTGCGACAATCTCGTTGTTAAGCATGGTTTTTGAGATGCCGCCCGAAACCAGGTTACCCGAAAACAGCGACAGCACAATGCCGACCATGGCTATCGCGGCGACCTCCAGCAATATCTGTGAGACGATTTTAAGCTTGCGCTCACCGAGAGAAAGATAAATGCCTATTTCGTGCCTGCGATCCCTGAGGAAAAGCGTGACCAGCAGAGTGAGAATGATAATCGCCGCCGCCGCCGCGCCTATAAGGACAATATTCGCGATAGACTGAATGGATTTCATCGGAGCCGCTATCTGGTCAAAGGCCTTGGCCGTGTCGGTGACCATATAATAGTCGGGAGCCAGCGCCAAAGCCTCTTCCCGGAATTTTTCTATATCGCGGGAATCGTTTAAAATGTAGAGGTTCTGATAATACCTCAAATCCTCCTTGGATAAGTCCTTAAAAGTCTCGGGATCCATTTTGACCGACTGCTCATAGTTGTATTCGGCCGACGCTTCTCCAACAGAGGCTGGCACGTAAATGCGGTTCTGAGCTTCCTCGGTAAGATATTCGTCATCCATGCCGTTGTTATTGCCGGAGGATTTCTTTTGCTCTACAGGCTCAAATATCCCTATGACCTCAAATTCATAGGTCTGCGACGCGAATACCTTCATGCCGCCGTCTGCTTCCGCGCTTGTAGACATACCGTCGCGCGCTTCAATGTCGGAATAATCATAGATGACATTGTCGAGCTGGAATTTTGAGCCCACGCTTAAATTGTTGATCTCGGCAAGCTTTTGGGAGACAAGCGCAACATAGGTCAGGGATTCCATTTCCTGCTTGTTAAAGGTTCGTCCCTGGCCGGGCAGCAGCTTTATTTTATTTTCCTTGAGGTCGACGATTTCGGGGTCGTTTACGCCCTTGAGATTATAATATTCCAAGCCGTCCTCAGAAATGGGACGGTTTTCCTCTCGAACGTAAAACCGCTTGAGCTTTTTGCTTTGCAGTCCAAAATCTATGGTGTAGTCAAAGTCTTTCACATAGGGGAGCGCGCCGATCTTTTTCATAGTTTCGGGAGTCAGAACTCCTGGCTCGGGATATTCTCCGGTTGACTGGGATACTTCATCCAGTGTCTGCCAGTCAGCTTCGAGCATCGCCGCCACGCCGACCCGCTGCCGTAGCGCGTTTTCGGCATTGTCCACGGCCTGCCCTATAGACACGGCGAAGGAAATAACGTTGCCCAGAACAAAGACGATCAGAAGTAAGATAACAGTCTTGCCGGGCTTTCTGATCACGCTGGTAATGCCTCTTTTAACAAAATTCAAGCAATCGCCTCCTCATTAAAAATAATTATGAAAATTATAACACACCGCATACGAAAGAAAAACAGACTTTCATATAACTATCTGTAAACAATCTGTTTCCCTAACACTGTTTGAGTATATTTTAGAGCGACTTGATTTATTGTTTGCGTAAAAGGCTGAAAAATGCAATACACGATTTGGGATTGTATCACCGAATCGTGTATTTAAAGAAATATTTTATTGCTCCAAGGCGTTTTTTGACTTCACCTCGCACGGAAAGGTAGAGTGAACGGATCAGACTGTGCTCGGCCGCCGAAAGCTTATCTTTTGAATAATAGGCCTTTTCAAAAACGGAGACGCAGTCCGTAAACCCTGTGCTTTCGGGATAAAACTGCCCGCAGCGGCCAAAAAAGCCGGCGGGGGATTCAAATGGCAGGCGCGCGTGGCCGTCAAGCGCCGCCAAAACGGTGATTTCGCGGTAGCAGTCCGCCGCGGCTGTGGAGGATGGCGACGAAAGCACTGCCTCGATTCTGCGCTTTTTCCTTAGATAAAGAAAGGTGATAAGCGAGATGCCGGCAAGCGTCAACACCGAGATCACGACAATGACGGCAGCGGTGACAGTTCCCGCCGGAAATCCGGGCGGATCTTCTTTGACGGTGTCACGCGGTTCATTTTTTACGGTATTCTCCGCGCCGGCACCGTCTAGATGTTGTTTTAATTCCTCGTTTTCCTCCATTTCGGGGGCGACGGCGACGGTCATGTCGTTATAAAACGCGGCATAGGCGGGGGTGGGCTCCAGCTGCAGCCAGCCGAAACCCTCAAAATAGATTTCGACCCAGGCGTGAGCCTGCGCGTTAGTGACGACAAACACTCCGGAGGAATCTTTTTTAGGCGGGGTTACAAATCCCTCCACATAGCGGGAGGGAAGCCCTAAGGCGCGGGCCAAAACGCACAGCGAGGTCGCGAAATAAGTGCAGTAGCCTTGTTTTGCATCAAATAAAAAGTAGTCGGTAAACTCCCGTCCGGGCGGGACACTGCCGGGCGTCAGGGTATAGCTGAAAGCGCTGAGATGATCTATAAGTGCGGTCACCTTTTCGTAGCTTGTGTCATAATCCCGGGTGAGTTCCTCTGCCAAGTCGTAGACCCTGTCGGGCAGGGAGTCGGGCAGGGCGGTGTACTGCTCGTAAACGCGGTCGATATAATCAAAATATCCATTAAAAAAATCTTTTTCGGCCGATTCCGGCATCGCCGCGACCTGAGCGTAAAGGCTGGTTTGCGCCCTTGAATCCGGACTATTATAAAGCCCGGTGCGGGAGCTTTGCAGCGAGTCCGAAAAAACTCTGTCCTGCGGCAGATGGTAAAGCGAGCTGCCATTATAGGATTCGCCGGGCTTTATGCTGCTTTTGCTGCGCTTGGTTCCTGTGGCGGTGGCTAAAACGGTATCGTTTACCGAAAATTCAACCGTGTCGGCCGGATGGAAGAGGGTTGAAGTGCTTTTCAGCGGCGAGATGCTAAACGAGTTGGGATGTGTGCTGCCGCTGAATGGGCCACCGTCAAACAAACGGTAATTTGAAAGGAAGGTGGACGGTTTCATGCCGAAGGCATCGTCCCAAAACGTGGGTAGGTGAATAGAAAAGACCCGCGAAGACGATAAATCCTGTTCGGGTATTTCGGAAGAGAGAAAGGTGAACTGGTCTTCGGCTACAGAATAAATATACGCCTCAAAGCGTTCGTAATCTTCCTCGGGATAATATCTTCTGTAGGTTTTGTCACCGGTTTTCCAGCCTTTGCCGGTATAAACGTCTTTGACGGCGCCTCTTAGATACAGTCGGTTTTCGGAGCTTACCCGCATGACCGGATTGTGGTTCAACGTGATATCCCCGCCCAAAGTGCCGTCGGCATCAGAAAAGCCGGTCTGAGCCAGCGAGAAGGTAGTGGGGACGTTGAATACTCCAAGCAGGTCATTCATATTGTTGACCTCGCCCAACTGGAAATCAAGTGCGGGCCCGCTTATATGAGCCGAAAGCGGCGCGGTGACAAGCAGAGCCGCGCACAGCGCGGCAAGACAGACCGGAAGGGCGTGCAGCGCGTATTTCCCGTAAAGCTGCGCCGTCGTTCGCTTTCTGCCGGCTGGCTTGGCCTTTGCCGTGAACAAAATGGCCATTGCTGCCAGGAACATAAAAAATGCTATGGGTGAATTGAACTTGCCGACAAACATCTCCACAAAAAACAGCACAATCCCTATGGTGAAAAGCGCGGCAAAGCTGAAAACCTTACGCATGAACACGGTTGTGATCAACGCGCCGATAATACAGCTCAGCGCGATTACCATGGGGGTGTAGCTCTGGCTGTAGCCCGTACCCATGATCATGCTCCAAATAGCGGCGAAATGTGAACCCCACATGGCAAAAAATTGAGATATCGGATAAGAGTAACTGGACAAAAACCAGAAAAACGGTACACCAACCGCCGCCGCACCGAAAAAGCCCAGTGTTATCCATTTGTTGTAAAACAAAAAATAACAGGCGATGAGCGCGGCGACACTTGCGGCCGCTATATGCCACATTTCAAACTGTACCTTGGTCGGCGCTAAGGCGGTGGTGACGACGGCGGTGCAGTAAAGCGTCGCGGTAAATATATAAGTGAGGAAATCCCGCAGGAAACCGCGCTTTTTTTTAACATCGGCAGTTTGCATACAAAGCTCCTGATTAATTATATGATTCCGGCTCACTTACCCGCACGCCCGCCGTGCGCAGGCGGCCGTAAAGAGATGTTCTTGCGGAGCCGGAAAGCCGGAGCCCGCTGAAATCCACTACGGTGACGCCACAGCCAATGGCCGACAGCATGGCGACCCGGTCACAAAAATCGGGATCAAGCCCGGCGGTTAGAATAAAAAGCTTGACCGGCTGCGCCCCGGAGTGCATGAAAGCCTCTAGCAGCAGTTTGAAATCCACTTCGCTTGTAAAGGTGAGCAGGGCGCTGAGGGAATAAAGGCGGCTGAAATCCCCCATATTGCCTACATGCAGCGTTTCAGGGCAGCCGGTGTTATAATAAAAATCGGCGTTTTCCGATTTTTCGGCAAGCTGCCGGATAATCGAGACGGCGAGACCCACCATGCTATCCTCGATCTCCGTCGTCCGTTCCCCATAGTCCGAAAGGGGAGAAAGATCCAGCGCGACCGCCGTGCCGGAGCTTACATGTGAGGCGAATTCCTTGACTATAAGCTCCTCTTTTTTGGCCGAAAGTTTCCAGTGGACTTTTTTAATGCTGTCGCTGTCGGTATAGTTCCTGAAATCCGAAATTGTGGTATAATCGTCGTCGCCCTTGAAAAATGCCCGGGTTTCTATCGTCGAGACCGCAGTGGCCGAGCTGAGCGCGCCGACCGGGTGCAGCTTCGGGTGGATGGTGAGATACAGGGCTTCGCCGGGCGTTATGCTTAGTTTAAACAGACGCAGAAAATCCCATAGTTCAATTTTTTTAACCCCTATGTCACAGCGGCCGCGGAATTTGCATTCGACCGACAACGAGAACCACTTTTTTTCTTTCGGGGATAAAAAAAGGGAGGGCGCGGGCGGATTTGAGTAAGAGAATAAGGTCGGCTCGTGATATTTTATTATTATGTGAGGCAGAAAAAACCGTCCGCCGTTTTTTAGGTGCAACTCGTAACGCACCGTCTGCCCCTTCACGGCGCCGCTTTCGCTTATATCCTGCCGGCAAGTGAATTTTTTCTTCGTAAGAAAAAGCGATAAAAATGAGAGAGGGGGTAAAAGCAGCAGAGTGAGCAGCAGCGCGACCGAGAACTTGTCCCTCAAAAAAAAGGCAAGCAAAAAGGTGATCAAAAGATAAATTCCATAGTAAACACGGTACTTCATACCTGTATATTCACCTTTTTCACAATATTCTGCATAATATCATGAACCGAAACATTGCGGAATTTTGCCTCCTGCTTTAGCACAAGGCGGTGCTCAAGCACATGCGGTGCCATTTTCTGCACGTCGTCCGGGATGACAAAATCCCGCCCGCTGAGAAAAGCGCAGGCCTTAGCGGCCTTTGCGAGGCTTATGGTGGCGCGGGGACTGGCTCCCAAAAGGATTTGGCTGTGGCTGCGGGTCTGCTCGACAAGCGAGACGATATAATGACCGGCCGGCTTGCTGATATAAATATCCTGCGTTAAATTTTGAATCATTAAGATATCCTCCGGCGATGCCACGGCGGAAAGGGAGGATACGGGGGAGCCCTCGCCGTGCAGGCCGATTATGGAGAGTTCCTCCTCGTGGCTGGGGTATCCCATGTGAACCCGCATGAAAAACCGGTCAAGCTGAGCCTCGGGCAGCGGAAAGGTTCCGATGTATTCGGCAGGGTTCTGGGTCGCAAATACGGTAAACGGAGAGGGGAGAGGATAGGTGACCGAGTCGACCGTCACCTGCTTTTCCTCCATAATTTCGAGCAGCGCGGACTGGGTTTTGGAGGAAGTGCGGTTTATCTCATCCGCCAAAAGAAATTGACAGAACACTGCGCCCGGCTTATATTCAAACTCGCCGGTTCTGCGGTTGTAAACCGAAAAACCGACCACGTCCGACGGCAACACGTCAGGAGTAAACTGGATACGGTTAAAGCTGCAATCCACCGAACGGGCAAAGGCCGAAACCAGGCTTGTCTTACCCACGCCGGGCACGTCCTCAATGAGGATATGTCCTTTGCTCATAAGAGCGATAAGCACAAGCTCAATGGTTTCCCGCTTGCCGATAACGGCTTTTTCCACATTATCCGCGATGCGTTCGAGTATGTCCGCCGCGCTTTGCCTGGTCTGTGAAACTGCACTGTTCATATGACGGTCTCCTGTCGTAGTTATAGTTGCATATAGCTAAATAATAATTATAATAAGTTATTTTTGTTAACGGGTTGTGAATGCGGGATTTAAATGGAGTATAAATTAAGGAATATTTTGCAGTTTGAAGTTTTAAATTATGTAAAGCTGTGATATACTGAATTTATTTAGGGGAATAAGAACCTGTTGACATGATCCGAGACGCTTAGATGCATTGCATATTTGAGCGG
>DOZQ01000106.1 GCA_003517915.1 Oscillospiraceae bacterium
GGAAGGAATATTTCAGCGCCGCGCCATCGTTATATGCACAAAAGATCATATTTACATCGGTATCCCCGCTGCGCAGACTGACAGTCAGTTCATTGTATTTATCCGGGATGACAGCCATCTGATTCAGCGGGTCGTTCCAGGAAGTGTTGTTAGCGGCGGTGGCGGTGCTTAGCAGTTCAAATCCGCTGTCAAGCGTGCCGTAATCCAGCCGCAGCCCCAGTTTGGAATTCTCGACTACCCGGATGCCATTATAAACGACCTCGTAGTAGGCTTCGCCGGCAGAGGAGAGCCAAAAACTCATGAATAGCTCACCGTTCGGAGAGTACACCTCTTTCAGAGTGTTGACATCCTCATAGATTTCATCCGCGGAGGGGTAGTCGCCCGGCGCCGCCGAGACCGTCATGCTGATTCCGGCAGCACAGGCGGAGGCCATAAGCGCCAGAGTCAGCAGGGCGGCAAGATATTTTTTGATTTTAGACATTATTGTCCATCCTTTCTATTATACGGTCTGATTGTTGCTTGCGTTTTTCTTTTTCACCCCTTCTTTACAAAAAAGTTCATAAAACTACGCGAATATTATACTATATACGTATTAATTATAGTATAAAGTCCATAAAAAATAAAGACAAATGCGTCTCATTTTATTATGGATTATAGTCTCATTCCCGCATAAGAGAAAATTTATCGCTGAAGAAGTCTACTTGCCATGGACTGACATGAATATTTGCCAGAGCATTAAGCCCCATCGCCCCGTATTTCTTGACAAGGCCGTCAAAATTGGCGTATAAGTCGTCACTAAGCTCGAAGCGCTGCCCGCCTACCGCGTGATATACCACCGAATTGTAGTTTATTTTAGGAATCCAGTTTGCGCGGGTACCGTAATAGTAGTGGTAAGCCAAAAGCAGGCTGTCATCCTCAAACGCCTGCATACCCTTGAGAAATCGCGCGTCATAACCTCCCACGGCCTTGAGGACTTCTGTTTTATGAACGCAGGGGAGGGTAAAGCCGCGTTCGACCCGGTTGCTTTTAAATGGTGCCAAAAAGGTGTCGATATCATTTGGATAGTATTCTGTTATTTTAGGATCCGACACTATGCCGCAGCCGATCACCGGCTCATCCTCGTTGGCTTTTAAATAGTCGATAAGCGCGTTTTCCCAGTCTGACGCGAAAATCATGTCCGGATGCAGCTCACTTATAAATTCGGCATCGGGGAACCGCTCGTAAACATGCTCAAAGCAACCCTGCCGGCCGACTACCGTGCCGGTGTTTGTCCCGCTGCCTATAATCTCGCAGTCAAGCTTAAACTGTTTTAGGTACTGTGCGAGATCTTCGTTTGTAAGGCAGCCCTGATTAAAAATAATCACGGTTTTATAGGCGCTTTTTTCGAGTGAGCCAAGACACCGTCCGGACATCTCCAAATCCAGCTCACGCGAATTTTCACGTATTAAGAGAAGCAGGGTGTGAATCAGCTCCATCAGCTTATTTTTCCTTTCAGCGCGCTTCGGTTTATCTCGACGGCGGGAGAGTCGGGCTTGAATACGGCCGCCGCCTCATTGTATTTTTGCGCGTTTACAAAGTCGCCCATTTCGTAATAGCACACGCAGCACTCTATATTTGGAATATAACCCCAGTAATCCATGAGTATAAATCCCAGCGTATGCGGTGGGTCTAAAGAGGCGGCCAGCTTGAACCATGCTAGAGCCGAGTCAAGATTACCGTCATTTTTATAGAAATAGCCTATTTCGCAGCAGGCTTCGGCGCGCGGGGGAGCATATTCAAAGCTTTTAAGCAAAATCGGCAGAACCTTGCTTTTATCACCCAGTGCTTTGTAGATGATTGCGAGGTTAAAGCAGGATGCGATGTTGTCCTCCTGCCAGCCTTTTTTGCCGTCCAAAAATTTTTCAAAATAATATGCTGATTTTATTCGCATTCCGTGATCCATGAGCTCGCGTGCGTAATAATATTGTTCACGCGGATCGAATTCCTTGCCTTTTTTCTCAAGCGCCTCATAAATTTTCAGGTTGCGGTCATGCTGCCCCTCCCTGACTTCCATTTTTTTGTGGTGCACCTCTATGTCATAGTGAACTATATTGCCGATAAGCGGGATACACTCATGCACGGCTCCTTGCCAGAGAAAATTCTTTTCCCGCCTGATAAGCCGTTCGCGGGTAGAGGAATGTATGGGGTTGCCTCCCGCGTCAAAATGAGTAAGATATTTCATTGTGACAATGTCGGTTTGCGGGTTAAGTGTATCTTTGAGATTTTTGAGCTTAATCATATTTTCTTCGGTTAGAATATCGTCGGCGTCCAGCCACATCTGGTAATCCATTGTCGCCTTTGAAAAAGCAAAGTTGCGCGCCGCCGAAAAATCATTTATCCACTCAAAATCATAGACATTATCTGTATACTTTTTGGCGATTGCTTTAGTTTTATCGTCAGAGCCGGTGTCGACAATTATAATCTCGTCAACCACATCTTTTACGCTGTCCAGACAGCGCGCGAGTACTTTTTCCTCGTTTTTAACAATCATGCACAAACTTATTGTGTTAATCGGTCTCACCTCTGATTTATTTGATGCTTCCCGGGTGCCGGAAAGCTGTTCGCCGTTTTGCTCCGCCTTCTCCGCGATTATTTGATAGGTGGATATATCCCTGTAATATTCCTCAAGCTTGCCGGACGTAATGTCCCAGTCGAATTCCTCCGCGGTTTTAAGGGCGCCTTCGCTCAGCCGGCTTCTTAATTCGGCGTCGTTTAGCAGCAGTTCGAGCTTGCCGGCAATATCGAAAACATTCTCTTTTTCTATAATCAGCGCGTTTTCATCCTCCCGGACATATTCGTTTACCCCGCCGCAGTCGGTTGTAACAACCGCCGCGCCGCAGGTCATGGCCTCAAGCGCCGGCAGGCAAAAGGATTCAAACAGTGAGGCGCAGACATATATATCGGTTCGCCTCAGACAGTCGCCTATAAAGTGCTGCTCGGGATTTACGACGGCGGGTTCGCTTATGTCCGCGCCCGGCGCGCCGGGAGTGATCCAAATAAATTCAAAATCATGCCCTTTTCCCCTGAGCTGATTTACAGCCGATATAATATCGGGTATGCGCTTGAAATAGATATAATCGGGGCCTATGGCGGTAATAACCGGTTTTTTGTTTTTGGATTTCAGCGTGGGGTCGGGATAAAAAACCGCATTATCAACCGCGTTTGGGATTACCTCCGCATTTATGCCGAATCCGTCTTTAAGATTTTGCGCCGCAAAGCTCGAAACGGTGTAGACAAACGGCGCGAGCTGCAGCTGCTTTTTTATGTGCGACATGGTGTGGTCGTCCATTGCCGCAGGATCAAACAGGTGCGAGTCTCCCTGCTCGAAATAGACAACCGGAGCGATTTGCTGCTCAATGCATTCGTATACTTCTTTCCAGTAGGTCGCAACAATGACATCACACTTGGGAATATGCTCGCACAGCACCTCATCGAAGGCCGGCTGTATGAAATCAACACGGTTGTTAAGAGGGAACCAGCCCGGCTTAGGCATATGAGATAAGACGCTAATCTTATGTCCTTTTTCTACAAGGCGGTTGCAATGCTCCAAAATTATCTTGCTGCCCCCGCATAATCCGGTCCATGTCATGACATACACAATGTGCAAAAGGTCTTTTTTGTCCCCGGTTTTTTTAAGCGCCATCGGCCGTGCGTTTTGAAGCCGTTTGTCTCTGCGCTCAAATTCCTTTTGCCTGAACTCCGAGTAGGACATTTTATATAATTCTCCTTTAAAATCTATTTGATTGGTAAGTGTCTGCTTGCCAAAATCTAATGTCCGTGGGCGCACAGCGCCCACATGACCAAATATTACTGCGGCAAATTTGCAACTCGAATTTCCGACTTTTAAGTGCCGGAGTAATATATTCTAAACCGTCATCGTATAGGTGTCGGGATTTTTAGGATCAAAGCATTCGTTTGCCCACATCACCGTAACCATATTTGTGCTGCCCGTGTTTTCAATGCTGTGCGCATATCCCGGGGGAATGTCAACCACCCGCAGATGGTCTTCGTCCACACTGTATTCGGTGACCCGCTCGCCCCCGACCGGCCTAAAGCGGATTATCCCCCGTCCGCTCACCACCAAAAATTTTTCATTTTTGCTGTGATGCCAGTGGTTTCCCTTTGTAACGCCGGGTTTGGAGATATTTACCGAGACCTGTCCGTCCGCCATGCGCAAAAATTCCGTGAACGTTCCCCGTGTATCCGTATGAATCTTTAGAGGATAGTCAAATTCACCGGAAGGTAAATAGCTTAAATATGTGCTGTAAAGCTTTTTTGTAAAGGCGTCAGAAAGCTCAGGTATGCGCAGGCTCTCTCGTTTGTCGTGAAAGCCTTTCAGCAATTTGGCGACGCGGCCGAGCTTTATGGAATAAACGGGTTCTAAATCATAGAATTCGCCCGTGCACGGGGTGTCCCCTTGAGCCGTGCGAATGAACTGCTCCGTTAGGTCGTCAATATACACAAGTTTAAGTACGGTTTCGCTGTCATTTATCTGAATAGGAATTCCGCGCGCTATATTATGGCAAAAGGTTGCGACGGCACTGTTATAGCCGGGTCTGCACCATTTGCCGAATACGTTTGGCAGGCGGTAAACGAAAACAGGTGTATCGGTTTTTTTACCGTAGGAGAAAACAAGGTCTTCCATGGCTTTTTTGCTTTGCCCGTATGGATTGTAGGCTGCCGCTTGAACAGACGATGCGGCAAGCACGGACGCCTTACCGCCGTTTTTTTCAAGTTCCTCAAGTAAACGCTGTGTAAAATCCGCGTTGCCGGACATAAACTCCCCGGTATCCCGCGGACGGTTTACACCCGCTAAATGAAACACAAAATCGCAGCGTTCCGCATAGGTATCAAGCAACCGGGGGTCTGTGTCTATGTCATATTCCATTATATTTGTATATCCGTTCTGACGCAGATGCCAAAGGAGGTTACGTCCAATAAAACCGTTTGAGCCGGTGACAAGAATCTCCATTTATACAACTCCTTTTAATTCCATTTGAACGTAATTCAGCCTTAAAAGCCGTTTTTTAATCTCTCCGACATTCAGCCTCTCGGTGTTATGAGAGGTGTACGGTTCGGCTTCATCAAACAGTCGTTCGCCGCTTTCAAAATATTTACCGTAATTGAGGTCTCTGCCGTCCAGAGGTATGCGAAAATAGCCGCCCAGATCTTCGGCCTTGGCTTTTTCTTCCGATGTAGCCAAGGTTTCAAAAAGCTTTTCGCCGTGGCGGGTGCCTATAGTACGCCGCTCCGCACCGGGGTTAAACAATTCGCTCACCGCCCGAGCGAGATCGCCGACCGTGCAGGCAGGGGATTTCTGAATAAACAGGTCTCCCGGCTCGGCGTTTTCATAAGCGAACAGCACCAGCTCGACTGCCTCCTCAAGGCTCATTAAAAACCGCGTCATATTCGGGTTTGTTATCATAAGCGCCTGACCGGCTTTTATCTGCTCAATAAACAAAGGGATCACAGAACCACGTGAACACATGACATTTCCATATCGTGTGCAGGTGATCAGCGTTTTGTTGGTGGTACGGGATTTGGCGAGCGCGACCTTTTCCATCATGGCCTTGGAGGTGCCCATTGCGTTAATGGGATATGCGGCCTTGTCGGTGGAAAGGCATATGACCTTTTTAACGCCTTCTTCAATTGCGCAGGAAAGGACATTGTCAGTGCCAAGAATATTTGTTTTGACCGCTTCAAACGGGAAAAATTCACATGAGGGCACTTGCTTGAGCGCCGCCGCGTGAAAAATATAATCCACTCCATACACCGCGTTGCGAACGCTGGAAATGTCGCGCACGTCGCCGATATGGAACTTGATTTTGTCATTCTGGTACGCCTTGCGCATATCGTCCTGCTTTTTTTCGTCCCGGGAAAATATTCTGATCTCCCCGAGGCCGGAGTTTAAAAAGCGGCTAAGCACAGCGTTGCCGAAGCTGCCCGTGCCGCCGGTGATCATAAGCGTTTTACCGTTGAAATCCTCCATATTTACACACGCCTCTCAATGTTCTGTCCGATTGATAAGTTATAAGTAAAACGGGATATTTACAGTATCCATCTTATGTTGAACATATTTAAGATGTTCACTCGTCCCACATAGCGACAACATGGGGCCGGCGGTTTCCCGCCGACCCCATGTTTCAAAAATATTCTTTATACGTCGGGCATTTACCCGGATTTTTTATACAATCCTCTAACCGTAAATATCATAAGCAGCGTAAGCGCGCCCAAAAACACCGGAAGCAGGCTGTAGCCAACCGACGCTCCGATCAGCCCAAATAAAAAGGGGATAAATGTTGTACCCACATATGCGCATGCCATTTGAAGACCTATCATAGACCCCGAATATTCACTTCCGAAGTTAATGGGAGTTTCGTGTATCAGGTTGGGATAAATGGGCGCTAAACCAAGTCCTGTAATAAAAAGCCCCGCTAAGGCGAAATATTCATGAAGCGGAAGAAATAAAACGATTATTCCTGCCGCAAGCAGAATTTGGCCGAACTGAACCATCTGTTTGTGGCGAAGTTTTATGGCAAGAAATCCGGATAAAAACCTGCCGAATGTGATACCGAAAAAATATAAAGATATCCAGCTTGCGGCAACCTCTGCGGAGATTCCGCGAACGGTTACAAGATAGCTGCTTCCCCATAAGCCCGCTGTGCTTTCAATACCGCAGTAGCAAAAGAAGGTGCTCAGCGCTTGCCATGCTCCCGGCAGGCCAATAAGCCGCCTAATAGATGAAATCCGCCCTTTTGTTTCTTCGTTCTTACTTTTTGAAGCCTGTGCCTTTCTCCAAAGCGGCAGTGAAATCAGCAACAGCGCCGAAAGCGCAAGCTGAAATATACCTATCACGCGGTAGCCGGCGTTCCATGATTGCTGACGTACAAGGCAAAATGATATGACAACTGGCCCGAGTGAAGCGCCGATACCCCAAAAACAGTGCAGCCAACTCATATGTTTTGCTTTATAATGCAGAGCTACAAAATTATTGAGAGCGGCGTCCACCGAACCGGCTCCCAAACCCATCGGAACGGCGAAAACACAAAGCCACGCAAAGCTTTTTGAAAAAGAAAATCCCACCAGAGCGAAAGCGGTCATTAGAACGCTAAAAGATGTTGTCAAGCCGGTTCCAAGCTTTCTTATCACTCTGGCGCTGCCAAGACTGGAGATAACGGTGCCTACCGATATAATCACTGAAATAATCCCCGCGCTCTCCATCGATACTCCCAGACCCTCATACATGGACGGCCACGCACTCCCCAAAAGAGAATCCGGCAGTCCCAGGCTTATAAATGCCAAATAGATAATTCCCAGAAGTAAAAGCAATATATACACCCCATGCTTATCAAACTGCTCTAATATTATAGTATTTAGCCGACCTAAGCAAGCAATTCATTTGCCGTGCATGAAAATCAATTTTGTGAAGCCCCGCATAAAATCTGGCAAGAGACAATTATCAAAATTGATTTTCATGTTTACCTATAAGGGTAATGTTGATAACTTAGTCACCAAGCGGCTAACGCTTAAATATAATGTATTGCTGCGTACAAGCTTTTATTTAGCAAAAATATTTTAAAAAAGGCTTAGGAGACATGCAGCCAAACTGTGTAAAGCGCATGACAGACAGCGAACGCGCCTTACATAGTAACTATCCCGCGCCTTGCGCGAGTAAAGCAGATTTTGTCTGCTGCCCCAAAACAACTTGTTGCTTTGGGGCATGGTTACTATACACCACGCAACTATCCCAAGCCTACACCATGAAATAGAATGGAGGCAAACTTTTGAGCACATGGAATTGTAATAATATTTTCCCAGATGGCATGCTTCCCGATAACAGTGTATGTTGTCCGAGAGGATGTCCTCCGGCAAGACCGCCATGTCCGCCGCCGCTGCCGCCGTGTAATCCCTGCCCGGGCGGGTCACAGTCACAGGCAGCGCAGAATTTTGATCCGGCGAAAGCCGCTGGATATACGCAGGGACAGATAATTGTCGGCCCGGACGGCAAGATTTATATCGTAGGCAAAAACAATCCGCAGGGAACTCCCGGCAGTTCCCCCGATTACACCCCGATTGCCGGCTCAGGCAAATCCTCGGCTGCCGTATATGATCCGGCGAAAGCCGCCGGATATACGCAGGGACAGATAATTGTCGGCCCGGACGGCAAG
>DOZQ01000072.1 GCA_003517915.1 Oscillospiraceae bacterium
ATCGCGGAAGCTATACTTCCCAGAGGCATTTATCTTGTAGTTGAGCATGCGGATGCCCGCATCGCGTCCCCCGCCGCCCCGTTTGTGGTGTCTATCCCGATGGCGCATCCCGGACAAGAGGATGATCCGGACACTATTGGAGTGGACGAGACAATAGAGCAAGGCACCCCGAACTACAACGTGCATGTATATCCTAAGAATGAGAGCATTCAGATCGACAAGAGCGTCGGCGCGGAAGACGACATGGGCGAGATGATTGAAGGCGAAACAGGCTTTGAAGAGATTCGCACAGACCACAGAAGCTATAATCTCGAAGAGGATTTCCCTTGGTTTATTGATGTTTCGGTTCCTACAGAAATCTATATCCCCTACGGTGACAGCAATGGGAATTTTGCAGAAGATGCTGGCGAAACTTTCGATGAGGCTCTTCAGGATCAGGATGGAAACATTAAATTTAAGATTACAGATGTACTTGAGTCAGAATTGACCTTTATTGAACCTGTTTTGCCTAATGTTCTCACTGATGTGGTTAAGCTATATTCCATTGACGCTATAAACGCGTTAGAGCATGACGACAGCAAAGCGCTTGGCGCGGCTCATTATTTGGTAACGTTTAATGCCGCCACCAATACGCTGGACGTCGAACTCACTCCGGCTGGACGTTATTATATCTACAACGAAAATAATGATGGTGACGGAGATTTTATCAAATTCCTGCGTGTTGTTTTCCAGACGGAAATCAATGCAACTGCTCCTATGCACACCCCTATCTATAACAACGCGACCCTTGACTTCACAAACCGTTTCGGCGGCAGATGGGATCCTTACGCTAACGGCGGTGCGGGAGCCTTCGTGCCCATCACTGTAGAGGTGGATGCGGATAAGCGGCCCGAGGTACATACCGGCCAGCTTCAAATCATCAAAACAAACGATGAGACCGGAACGGCGCTTGAGTATATCGCGGGCGCGAAATTCAAAATCGCGACATCTGAAGCCAATGCCAAAGCTGGCGTATTCATTGGAGATGATGATGGAGATTTCGAAGCGGAAACAGCAGCGGAGCCGGTAAATCCGGGGGATTTGCCTAAAGGTTACGCGGTTATTAAAGGATTGGCTTACGGTCAGGCCGGCGATTTGGCTGACGAAGACTCACTTCCTACCGAATATTGGCTGGTGGAGACCAAGGCTCCGGCAGGCTACAATCTTTTGCTTGATCCCATTAAGGTTACTGTTGCCAAAGGCCCGGCTCCCGACTACAAAATTATCCCGGTAGACGCAGCCGGCGGTACCGGTGTGGTTGGCAATGCTGATGATCCAGACCCTGTAACTGGAATAGGAGACGGCAAGCTTGACGACAACGATTATCTCCTTTCTGTCACAGTCGTCAACAGCGACGAATTCACACTGCCCCTGACCGGCGGCATGGGTACACTTCTCTTCACAGTCGGCGGTATCGTGCTTATCGGCCTTGCGATCATTCTGTTCGTTGCCACCAAAAAGAAAAAGAACTCCGCGAAATAATCCTTTAAAAACCTGTCAAAAATAAGCATACAGCCATTGCTAGGGTTCGCGGGGCGCAGTGCCGCTTCGCGAACCCGAGTATTTACAAAGATAAAAATCCGGTAAAACATAGAGCTTTATTTTCGGGGGAAATTATGAAAAAAACCGTGCTGATAATAATCATTGTGCTGTTGGGCATCGGCATTTTCGCCTACCCTTATGTTGCGGATTACCTGTCTGAGGTCAACTCCTCACGTGCCGTGCAGGAATATGCCGAAGCCGTCGAGACTTTAGACGATGCCACACTTGACGAGGAAATGGCCAAAGCGCGCAAATATAACGACGAGCTGGCCGGCGACCCGGTTCATGATCCGTTTGTACCGGGCAGCGGAATGGTGCGCAGTCAGGAATACGCGAATATTTTGAATGTCGGCGGCAGTATGGGTCAAATCGAAATCCCGAAAATCGAGGTCAAGCTGCCTATTTATCACGGAACGACCGAAGAGACCCTGCAAAAGGGTATCGGGCATCTTGAGGGGACATCGCTGCCGGTCGGCGGCCCGAGAACCCACGCGGTGCTGACCGGTCACAGGGGGCTGAGCAACGCGCACATGTTTACCGATTTGATCGAGCTGCAAGAGGGCGACATGTTTTATCTGCACATTTTAAAAGAAACCTTAGCTTATAAGGTGGATAAAATCAGCGTAAAAGAACCCGAGGACACAGCCGAACTGGGTCTTTTCACCGGGCAGGATTATGTCACACTTATAACCTGTACTCCCTACGGCATAAACAGCCACCGCCTTATAGTCAGGGGTACCCGCGTGATCCCCTATATACCGGGTATGGAAGAAGAGGATGCCGCACTTGCGAATTCCGGCTGGACAGAAGAAGAACGCCTGCTTTTCTTTGCCGGAATAATTACGGCCTCGATTATGCTGCTTCTTATCATACTTGCGCTCATCTGGCGCAGGCGGCGTGACAAGCGGGAAAAGCAGCGTGCGGCCGAGAAAGCCGAAAGAGAAAACGCCGAAATTTTGAAACGGCTGGATGAAGAACTCCACGCAAAAGATACGGTGTCTGCCGAGATAGAAATCCTGGAGCAGGAAAAATCCGCAGAGAACGCGGCTCTCGATGAGGCAGAAATCCCCGATGAAGAAACTCTCGCGGAGGATGCGGCTCCTGCCAAGACTGAAATCCCCGATGAAGAAAATCCTGCCGGTGAAGAGCAGCAAGAGGAACGGCATTCATGAAACGAAAAATAATACGAATTGCCGCAATAGTTATTTTGGTGGCCGGCTTGGGGATATTCTTGTTTCCGTATATCACTAATTGGCTTTATGAGCAAAACGCCGAGTGGATAATCACGGTGTTTGACGACAAAAATCTCAAAGATTCCGGCGGCGGGTCTGAGCCTTATCTGCCTGAGCTTTACGCTGAGATGCAAGCATATAACCGCGAGATATACTCAAATAAGCAGGCGGATTTGAAAGACGCGTTTTCTTATCAGGAAACAAGCTTTGATCTGAGCGAGTGGGGCTTTGCCGACAACATGGTGGGGTATATTAACATCCCGCAGATGGGAATAAAGCTGCCGATCTATTTGGGCGCGACCACCGAGAATTTGGATAAGGGCGCGGCGCATCTCTCACAGACCTCGCTGCCGATAGGCGGGGATAATACCAACTGCGTGCTGGCGGCGCACCGCAGCAAGGTCACGGCTGAAATGTTTAAAAACATTGAGGAGATGCAGCCCGGCGACGAGATTTTTATCACAAATTTATGGGAAACGCTGAGATATCAGGTGGTTGAGAGTAAGATAATCGAACCGGATGAGGTTCGCGAGATACATATCCGCGAGGGCAAGGATATGGTGACGCTGTTTACCTGTCATCCGCAGCGTTCCACTCGTCTGCGTTATGTGGTTTACTGCGAGAGGGTATCATAGTATATTGACATCATCAAAACAGGGCTCCCGCGATTTGAACTGCATCCCGTCAAGCGTACAATGAAAAAATATAAAAATTTTTCGAGATCGGCAGCCATGTGTTGCCGATCTTTTTGTACAGGAAAACCTCCGGCTGTGCCGGAGGTTCCAAAAAGCTTTAGCGATGAATAAGAAAAAAGAACTCCTTTTGATGTAAAATAAACTTGCGGTCTGGCAACTGCAAGGAACACGCCAAGTTCCCCAGACAGACATCTCCGCACCAATTTCTCCTTCTCTTCTATGGATATCTTTTGTTTACTGGACATAAAAACACTTCCTCTGTGAAAGACAGTTTTGTTTTTTTCACTGTCTCTCATAGAGGAAGCATATCACAGAGCTTGGGAGCCCTCTTTTTTTAGATAGAAGGGTTTATTCGGTACTTTATCCGCTCAGCTAAGCGCACGCGCAAAGGCAAGCTCGGCGTCGTCAAGGGTGATCCAGACTTCATCCCCGCAGCGGTCGTTGTAGAAGCCTACGCGCCATTCTCCCGCGGTGGGTACGGTTATCTCACGGGTAAACTTGATATGGTTCTGATAACCGTTGTTGATGAGATCCCCCTCGTC
Organism: Oscillospiraceae bacterium; assembly: GCA_003517915.1. Lineage (GTDB taxonomy): Bacteria > Bacillota > Clostridia > Oscillospirales > Acutalibacteraceae > UBA8129. Next base: position 4,051 of record DOZQ01000072.1, read on the forward strand.
TCCGGTGACTATGGAGCTGACTACCCTTGTGCCAGTGTCGGTGCCCTGCTGGATGTAAAAGCCCAGCGTACCCTGAGAACCGGGCTTGTCGCTTTGAACAAAGACGCTGAAATTGTACACTCCCGCCTCAAGGGTTAAGGTCTGATAGGGGCCGGTGGCGTTGGCGTCGGTTACCGAGGCCGTGCCGCCCGCTCTCCAGTAGTTGAGGTAGCCGGTGCCGGTGTGGGCGTTGCCCGAGCCTGTGCCTCTGTTGCCGTGGTTGTTGGCGCCGAAGGTCCAGGTGCCGGTGACGTCGAAGCTGGGGTTGCCCAGAAGGTTCGGGCCTGCCGCTTCGCCTACCGTAACGGCACAGGAGGCTTTGATTGTGGTTCCGTCAACCGTACCCTGCACGGTGAAGCTGCCGGGCGCGGCGTATTGTGCCGGGGCAATGCTGTCCCATACGACCGGGAGGCTTCTAGATGAGCTGTCGGAGTATCTTACGGTGACATTAGCAGGAAGGTTGGGAGCGACGCCCGCCGTGGTGGTGGCGGTAACAGGGTCTATGGATGTGATAACGGCTTCTCCGCCGCCCTGGTTGTAAGCCGGGAAGAGGCGCGGCCAAACGTTGACCGACGGCAGTGCGCGGCCGTAGCTGTCAAAGTGCGCCTGATTCGATACGACTATGTTGCTGGTGCCCGCGGCCCAGCCGGAGCCCATCTGCGGGGTCGAGATCCATGCTGGTTCCCAAACGAATACGCCGATGCCCCTGTTGTTCGGGACGTTCGCGACGGCGTTGCTGATTTCCCAAAGCGCGTCGGCCTGACCCTGCGGGGAGGTATCCCACTCGGGATGGGTGTTGCGTTCCGCATTGCTGATCTGACGGCTCAGTCTCGGGCCGCCGCTGTTTTCGGCGGGTCTGTAGACGTTGGACATGTGCTCCCAGCCGGTTTCGGCAATGGCGACCTCTTTGCCGTAGTTGTTCGCGATGGTGTTGAGCGTGTTGGTTATCTGGGCGATTGTGCCGTGCCAGAACGGGTAGTAGGAAGCGCCCATTACATCGTAATCAACGTCGTTATTGCGCAGCAGGTTCGCTCTGGTCGTGAACATATTGGTGTTGTTGCCGTTGGCGAGGTGGATCATTATCTTTGTGCGGGTTTCGGGATTGTCGTTGTTCGGGTCGACTTCACGCACGGCCCTGATTCCGGCTTTTGTGAGCAGGATGTAGTTTGCGCCGCCGTTGGCGTTTACATTGCCGGATCTGGCCGCCGGAGCGGAGGTCCAGCCGGTCTGGGCTTCGTTGATTTCGTCATAGAGCAGACCGGAGTTGTTCTCGTTGCCGATTTGAACCATCTCGGGCATACAGCCCTCGGCGACAAACTCCTCAAGCGTGGTCTTTGTAAAGTCATAAAGGGCCTGCTCCAGCTCGGGCAGGGTCAGGTTTGTCCATGCTCTGGGCTTGGTCTGGCGGCCCGGGTCGCACCAGGTGTCGCTGTAGTGGTAGTCGAGCAGAACCTTGAGCCCGAGCGCATGTGCTTTCTTCGCTATGGTGAGCGTGTTTTCCAGACTGTTCAGTCCGCCCTGACCCTGGCCGTCGGTGATGCCGGGCGCGAACGGGGTGATGTCGTTCCAAAGGCGCAGCCTGACCCAGTTAAGACCGTATTTCTTCATGATGGCGAGGCAGTTGGAAATCTCGTCGCCCTCAATCAGCGCCTGTCCGCTGAGATCGGTGAACTTTGCGCCCCTGTCCGCGACTACCCAAAGGCTGGACAGATCGGCACCGCAGATGAAGTCGTCCTCACGGCCCTCAAGCTCGGGGATCGGGCGCAGGGTGATAGGCGCGTTTTGGTTTTGATAATAGTAACCGTCGGGAATGTTGGCCGCGTCCTCAATTACCGGGACAAATTTCTGGTAAACCGGTTGCTGCGGGGAACACAGCGGCGCCCAGCTTGCCGCATCCCAGAAGAACGCCTTTACGGTGTAATTCTCGGGCTGCTCTGAAATTTGAAGCTGGCCGATGTTAAGCTCCCCGATATCCGCGCTTACGGGCTCGGTGAAGCGCGCGTCGGCAAGCTTGCCGTTTTCGTCATATACGGCGATGATGCCTATACCTGAGCCGGCCGTATCGCCGTAGGTGTTGTCGACCGTGAACACGGCGGTCGAAACGCCGTCGGTCGTGGTGAATTTAATGGAATAATCGGTTACGGGGTCTCTAGGAACGTCGGTGACGGTGACAATGGCTTTTGTCTCTTTCATGTTGCCGTCTGTCGTCACGGTGCCGGTGACCTCAAAGGTACCCGCGCTTGCATAGCTCGCTTCGCTGACCGCGCTCCAAACTACGGGGGCGTCGGTGACCGCGCCGGTGGCCGCGTCAATATTCTTAACCGTCGCGGGCAGCTCGGGCGCGGTGCCGGATTCGGTTACCACATAGACCGAGCTTTCCACGGCGTTGGTGGCGAAGGCCTGCGAAAACGCTAGGAATGAGGAATAGGGCTGGCCGCCCGTGAAATATACCGACTGGCCGTTCCAGGGCCACACGCCCTGACCGATATTGTTCGGCACATCGTTGATAAGCTTCATAAGGTCAACGGTCATGTCGCCCTGAGACTTGTCGCTGCGCCTGAAGGAGGTGGGCAGGGACGGGTCGAAGCCGTTCAGCTCGTTTTGGACGACGTTAGGGTCTGACATCCATGAACCTTCGGTGGTGATGGTTCCGTTTCTCGGCGGGGAGCACTCGGCGATGTTGAATTTAACCGCCGGGAGCATTTTGGACAGCTCGACAATATTCTTTTGAAGAATGTCGTAGGTGCCGTGCCAGTCGGCGTAATAAGAAACGCCGATGCGGTCGGTCATGCCGCTTCTCTCGCTTAGCTCGTCGTTAAGGCCGCCCACGAGCGCCACGACCTTTTCAAAAACCTTTTCGGGGTCGTGCAGGCTCTTGGGATTACCCTCGAACACGTTGAACGCGAAGTGCATTTCGGTTTCCATATCCAGCTCAAATTCTTCGTTCAGCTTTTGAATCGCGCGCTGACCGGCGTCGACCAGCTTCGCGAGACGCTCCACTGACGCTAAGAAGGCCAGATATTCGGCAGAGGTTTTGTCGCCGCCAGCCGCGTCGTAGTTGACCCACTCAACGCCGCCGCCGTAGGGAGCGTTGGGGTTGTTCGCGATATAGGTGTTATAGTAGTGGTGCTTGTCATGATAGGGATTTGCGAGTTCATACTCCCTGCCCCACATCATACCGTTTGTGATCTCGTTGCCGATGGCGATTATCGACGGTGCGGTGCCCTGGTCGATAAGACCCTTTATCGTGTCATATGTAAACTGGTAGGTGGTTTTGATAAGGTCGTTTGTTGCGGGATCCGCCTCTTCAAACGGCAGGTTGGCCCACGCATAGGGCTTGGGCTGATTCTGCGGGTCGGACCAGCTGTCAGCGTAATGGAAGTCGATGGCGAGCCTTTGTCCCGCGCCTTTGATATAGCGGGCCACGTTCATGGTGCTGGCAGGGCTGCAATTATTAGGGCCTGTCGAGGCGTTGCCGTTGCCTTCATTTTTAGGCTCGTTCCATATGCGCAGGCGGATAGTATCCCAGCCCATGTCTTTGGTAAGGCCGAAGAAATTGTTGCCGGTGCTGACACTTTCTTCGTTCATCACGCCGCCGCGGATGCCGTTCGGCGCGGACGGATTGTTGTTGGAGTTGTAATACATTGTGCCCGAACTCATAGCCGACGTGTCGGAGCCGTTGTCCATATCGTCGCGCAGATAGTTGATGACTCTGAATTTTTTTATGCCGATATCCTCGCTGCTGTTAAAGGTAAGTTTTAAATAGCGCAGTCCTTCAAGCCTGAACAGGTCGGTGAAGCCGCCCGCGCGCCTTGTGTTGTCTCTTCTGTCGGCCAGAAGGATCCAGGCCGAGCCGTCGGCCGAGCCCTCGAGCTTATATTTATAGGTGCCTATGGAGTTTATAAACTCCACCTCGGTTTTGCGCACGGCGTTATAGGTGCCGCCGAGGTCGATCTGGAACCATTTGGCGCTGTCGGCCTCATCGGCCTGCCAGACAGTGGCCGCGTCTTTATCCAGCGCGCCTGCCGCGTCGCCGGAGTTACTGCTCGCGCTCGCGGATACCCAGTATTTTTCCGCGATATTGCTTTCGGCCGGCTTAAAGGTAGACGTTCCGTTGAGCGCGGAAACATTCATGGCCGGAATGACCGACAGGAGTATGACGGCGGCGATAAGAACGGCTATGATCTTTCTCGTCGCCCTTGAAGCAAATAAACTTTTTGACATAGCGATACTCTCCTAAAATCAAAATTCCTTGTTTTTGTTTGGTTTCGGGGCAACACGCTTGCCCGTCACGCCTCGTTCACCCTCGCTGCTCCGAAAAAAGTTCCTTCATCTCTG
>DOZQ01000243.1 GCA_003517915.1 Oscillospiraceae bacterium
AACCGGGGTTCTTTGACAGTCTGCCCTGTCATGTTGGATAATAACATGACAGGGTTTTGAATGTATATACTCCCGGGGCGTATCTTTTAGCCAAACCATTCGCTTTTTATAACTTTCTCCGCGTTATTTTTAAAAACGGTATATACCACTCAGTGGTATATACCCGCAAAAACCGCACAGTTAAGCGATTTATTGGCTCTAAGATTCTTCTTTCAAGTTTTCGGCGAAAACCCGATCCATCATCCCGCATTTCTTTAGCATGCTTATGTAAAGGCGCATTTCTTCCTGTGAGTATACCCCCAGCTTTTTATAGATATTTGTGTAATGCTTTTTCAGCGTACCGAGCGCTATATACATGCTTTTTACAATTTCGTCGGTGCTTTTGCCGTCGGCGTGAGCCTGAAACACCATAAGCTCAGTGGGGGTAAGGGTCTTGAGCCTCGCTATAAAATCGTCAAACAGATCCTCGGGAATAGTCGAATTTTTTGCCTTAAACCGCTCGAGCAAAAGGTCGATTTCGGTGATATTCGTTTTCTCGGGCGCCGCACCGTTCTCGCCGGTTTCGGCCAGCTTATCCATTATCGGCTTCATATATCGTTTCGAGAGAAATACCGACGCGAAGACTCCTAGAATCATAAGCACAAACAAAACAAGGACAAAACGCAGCCTCGCGGCATTACCTGCGGCGTCCAAATCCGCCTTGGAAATCACAACCGACGCCGCAAACGTCTCCCCCGCAAACGGGGAATCGTCGGGATAAAGCCTTATCGTCTTTTCCATACCGGCAAAAGACCTGCCGTCCGGCATATTGTAGATCATAAACCCGCCGGATTTTTCTTCCGCCCGCATAATACCGCTGTCGGGCAAGGCGCTTTAAACCGCGATATTTCCGGAATACAAGGCGTCCTCAAACTTAAGCCCGCCGCCGGCTATAGATGAAAAAATAAACACGGTATTAAAAAACTCGCCGCTTTCAGGCACGTGCCTAAACATGAAATTCATCTCGCTTATCTCAAACCCACAAACGCCCAAGATTTCGTCGCTCCTGCTTAGCAGCGGAACCGAACAGACCATGACATCCTCGTCCAGTCCGTCCACCGGGCTTTCGCAGCACCAATACACCAGCTTGGAAAGCGGCAGCGCAGGGTCACCCGTACAGGCATAGACGGGCTCGCGCCAAAAAAGCCTGTCTTTTACCCCAAATTCCAAATCCCATTCGGCCTGCATATTCAGTTCTCCATCTACGGCCAGAGAGGAAGAACCCCGGAGCAGCAGCCGCGTTTCCGAGCCCGTGCCGCTTATATTCGGCTCGGTGTTGCGTATGTAAAGCCCCGCCTTGGAATTTTCCGCGCCGGATATCCCCGGGTTTACCGTTGTGTCCAGCGTCAAAAATACGCCGCTGCATCCGGTCGCGTCAAGGCTGCTGAGCATAATGGAAAGCTGTTCCTCCAAAAGGCTTTCGATAAGTTCGGGGCGGTATTTAAGCTCCGAGAAGGAAAATCCTGCCCGATTAAGCACGACGGCAATGCTTTCCGAAAGCCTTTCCGACATACGTACAGCCTGCGCCGAAGCGCCGCCGTATTGCACGGAGGCAGTCTCTGTAAGATGGTAAAGTTCTTTTTCAAAAAGCTTTTCGGTTTCGCCGTAGCCCAAGTGGAACACTCCGAACCCCGCCAGCAAAAACATCACGCCGGTCAGCATAGTAAGAGTGAGAAGCAGCAAAAAGGCCGTGAGTCTGCGGCGCAGATTTACGGCGGACCTTTCCCTGAGCTGTTTGATTTCGGTTATCCATGACATTTTGCCGCGCACCGCATTTTCACCTCTTTACCGGTTAAGTAAGCACTGATTTAATCGATGGCGGCGGAAAACCGGTCAAACAACGTACGGTTTAAATACAACACCTCGGTGGATTTCGCGATGGGCAGCAAATAAAACTTATCCCCGCCCAGCCGGCCTTCTTCAACAAACTGCGGCACAAACGCATCCAGCTCCTTTTGTGAAAACTGGCCGCCAAGCTCCGCAAGGACACCTTTTTCCGCTAAGGTCACCGCCACCTTGGGGTAGATCACCGCCATGTCGGGCATTTCTGAAGCGCCGGGATCACGGTCGGCCGCGGCGATTATCTGCTCGTTTATCACCGAGGCGTTGGCGATTGCGGTCACTGTGACCGTAATGCCGTTCTTTGCTCCGACCGTGGTGTTGAATTCGCTGACCAATTCGTCAAAGCTGCCGCGCATCCCCTCCACATAGGTGTGCCATATAGTCAGTGTCACCGGATTATTTTTGTCCGGTTTATCGGATTTACTGCAGCCAGCCAACGAAAGAAGCAGCGCTGTGGATAAAAAGAATGCCGCGATTTTTTTCATACGGATTTCTCCTTTTAACTACAACATGCACCGATAGTCATCAGTAATATTATAGCTTATGAAGTTGCCATAGTCAAAATAAAGCGTGTAAAAATCATGTAAGGCGCAGGCTTGACATTATTCTTATAATCGCATACGCCAAAACTTTAGGCATAACGCCCAATATGACTTATCATTTGTAAGTGCATCATGTTAATTACTATAAAATATGCGCAAAAAGGTTGCAAAATCATTACAATCAGCTATAATTGTAATCGTTGTTTGTTACCTTTTTGTAACTATTTCTAGCCTTTGAAAGGGGCATTGTTTGATGCGCGACTGCACTCGCAGTTCAGTAAAATCCAAAAAAACGCTGAAGCATACGGCAGAAAAACCGAGACGAAAATCCCTTATAGGAAAATTGTTTGATTTTTTCTACGCGGTGGGATATTTGTCACTGGTGTTTTTTGAAAATATCGGGCGTTTGTTCCTTCGGTTTTTATACATACCAAAAAGCTCCTCCGGGCCGGCACGCGGAAAAATCCATTTAAAACGGGTGATCCCCATGATGCTTATGGGAATGGCTCTCAGCGTGTCGGTGTTTTTTTCCAATATGACGTTCAGCTATGCCGTCATGCTGGAAGGACATACCGTGGCGTATGTATCAAAGCAGGAGCTTGTGGACGCCGCGCTGAATAAAATTGATGATCAGCTGATAGTTTCAAAGGACTCCGGACAGTCGGTATCCTCTCCAGAGACTGCCTTGGCGCTGAGTGGCAAAGACAATATTGTGGAGGACACCAAAAGGCTGGCAGATGTACTTATAGCCAATACCGAAGCTCTGCGCGAGGGCTATGGCCTTTTGGCGGACGGACAGCTCGTCGGCGCTTCCGCCAACGGCAGGGAGCTTAAAAAACAGCTTGGCCTGATTTTACAGCGGGCCGCTCCGGACAAAGAAGACGGCTCCGCCGCGTTTGAGCAAAATATAAAAATCGTGCGGGGAATTTTTTTGGCCGCGGACTTTTATACTCCCGATGAATTGACAAACAAGCTGAGCGTAAAAACCGTCCGCACCGAAACCTATACCGAAGAANNCGGACAAGCCTGCGGATTATTCGGATGTCACGACGCCTGGCGAAGCGGGACGACGGGAAGTCACGGTACGTGTGACCTATCTTAACGGCAGGGCTGTCAAAAAAGATATTATCTCCACGGTAATTATAAAAAATCCGATTCAGCAGCAAGCGGTGATCGGCGCAGGGCGCGGCTTACATGACTCGGAATATACCCCGCTTGCAAGCGGGGGCAACGGCGTTACTACCGGCGCCCCCGTGTGGCCGGTCGATCGGGTGGAGCGTAGCTATATCAGCGCCCGCTGGGGAGCGGGGCGCGGCCACACCGGCTGGGATATCGCGGCGCCCGTGGGTACCGAAATCTATATTTTCGACGGCGGGACAGTCGTGAGCATAAACGAGGATTCAGGCAGCTACGGTGAGCATTTT
>DOZQ01000125.1:0-239 GCA_003517915.1 Oscillospiraceae bacterium
TGTCGGCAGCGCGCTTATAGGGGCAGAGGATATGTCCGCTGCGATAAAGGCGCTTAGAACCTGAGTTTATATTTTGCCGGGGATATTATGCTTTTTATAGATGTTTTTTATGTTCCCCGCCATGATTTGTCCGCCGGATTGCCGTGTAAAAGAATTAAGCTTTACATGAGCAAAAAGTGCCGACCGACTGTTTCAACGGCGTTATTTTCGGCCAAAAGGCGGCCGTGCTCCTGTGTGAA
>DOZQ01000125.1:287-3864 GCA_003517915.1 Oscillospiraceae bacterium
AAAAAGACTACAAGCCGATATCTATCTTCAAACCGGTATAAATCACTTCTGTCAATTCTCCCGTTTGCATCTTTATAAAGCGCGGAGAACGCTGACAGCAGATCCTCGGTGCTTGTGAACTCAAAAACTGCCGGCTGCAAATTTTGTTTTTTCAGCTTTAACCGCCGGTGCGTATCCTGCTCTTTTTTAAGCAAGGTGAAATAAATAACGCATCCGTTGTCAGACGCGGGAAACACTTCAATTAGAAGCCTTGATCCGGTAGAGATAAAGCTTGAAGCCGCGCCTACATCGCTTAAGATTGTCCAAAGCACTCTGCGTGTCTTAGCGTCGTTATAATCAAGCTGATCAAAGGTGATATCCAGTTGCCGCATATCATCTTTTTTAAGAAAAATTTTCAGCCGCCCGGGCTCTTCATGCTCAACATTCATTGGCGACACCTCCCTTGCAATTGATAGATGAAAAGTGAACCTATTACTATCATATTATTCGGACGGGCAGTGTGCAAGAGGTTAAAAAAGGATGTTTTTAAAATCATGCCGATCATATCTTTAAAACAACAAAAAAACGACACTCTCAGCAAAGAAATCAAGGCGCTGCCGCCGCCCAAAACCGCATATGTCCCTCTATGCTCCAGCAGGCGTGAAAACCTTGTCGCGACAGTGTCCGTGGGGGATACAGTCACGCCGTTCGTCACCCTTTCACAGCCTGAATCAGGAAAAGGCTCACCCGTGAATTCTCCTTTTTTCGGCAAAGTAATTTCCATCAAAAAATTTGTGATACCCGCCGTCGGCAAGCTCCCCTGCGCGGAGATAGAGGTTAAAAATACCGCCGAGCAGCATCCCGACCGCGAAACGGCAAAACCGGAGGATTTTTCTAAAGAAGAAATAATGGACGCCTGTATGCGCGCCGGTATTGTCGACGAGCTGGACGGACGCAGGCTTTGGGAAAAGCTTGCGGAGGCGTCGCGTTCAGGCTTGGCGGCTGTAGCGGTGGACGCGGTGGAGGACGATTTGTACAGTTCGGCGGGGCTGTGCGTGCTTATGAATTATGGCGGGGAGGTCGCTAAAGGGCTTATACTTGCAGGCATAGCCGCGAACCTTGCCGAGCGGTTTATAGCGGTTTATTCGGATAAAAGCTGGGATGAAAAAATAAACGAAAGCTACGGCGGTCTGCCTGTGCGCCGGTTTGAGGGGAAATATCCGCAAAATCACAAGCTGCGAAAAGACCTTGACGCAAAAGGCGGCGGAATCGCGATAGGTCCGCAGGCTGCCCGCGCGCTTTACCGTGCCGTGACGCAAAACGAGATGCAGACCCATACGATAGTGACCGTGGCGGGGGACTGTGTGTTGCGCAGCGGTAACTATCTTGTGCCGGTTGGAATGCCGGTAGGAGAATTGCTTTACCATGCCGGAGCATCGGAGCAGGCGCAGCTTATTCTCGCCGGCGGTTATATCAGAGGTATACCGGTCACGCAGGACACACCGGTGTATCAGGGTCTTACGGCGGTGATAGCGGTGCGGGAGGCCGACAAAAAAGCATCTGTGCCCTGCATAGGCTGCGGGAGCTGTGCTTCGGTTTGTCCCGTCGGGCTTATGCCGAATTATATTTTGGAGCAGCTTGCGGGCGGGCATTACTCGATGGTCGGCGGCGACGCGATCGGCTGTATAGGCTGCGGGCTTTGTACCTTGGTCTGTCCGTCCAAAATATACGTTTCCGCCGGAGTGGCAAAGGTCAAAAAAGAAATTTTGGAGTTGAATAAATTTCATATGGAGGAAAGGAGCGATGTATACGGAAAGCGGTAAACCTAAAATGATTTTGCGTGAATCGTCGTCGGCAATTCATATGGATGTTTTTATAGCGTTGATCCCTCTTTTGTTTATGGCGGTGTTTTCGTTCGGGCCGAGGGCGCTTTTGCTGAGCGCGGTTTCGGTGGGCGCGGCGGTGGCGGCGGAGATGCTTTGCAAACGCCTTATGGGGCAAAAACGGGGATTTTGCCTTACTCCGGTTATAACCGGAATGATTCTGGCGATGCTTTCGCCGGTAACCATGCCTTACTGGATTATTGCGGCGGCGAGCTTTTTCTCCATAGCGGCCGTAAAAATGCCTTTCGGGGGTCTGGGCCGCAATCCCTTTAATCCCGCGGCGGCGGGCTGGTGCCTGATGGCGCTTTGCGCTCCGGCAAAAATGTTTTCTTATCCCGCGGTTCAGGACTGGATGCGCATCCCGCTGTTCGGCGCCGGGAGAATAGAATATGAGGCGTCCACAGCGGCTTTGCTGCGTGAGGGCAGGGTGTCTATGGCCTCGCTGGGCGATATTTTTTTCGGCCGCCCCTCCGGCCCTATGGGGACGATCACCGTGCTGCTGCTTTTGGCTTGCTGCTTTTATCTGGTTTTCAGAAGGGCTGCGGCATGGCAGATACCGGTATTTTTTCTTGTTGGATGCTCTGCCGCCGCGCTTATGTTTCCGCGTGCGCCGGGCGTGCTTTGGCCGCTTGCGTCGGAGATTTTTTCCGGCTCACTTTTATTTTGCGGGATTTTTATGCTGACCGATCCGGTTACATCCCCCAAAAGAGCCTTATCGAGAATTGCATACGCCTTTTTGGCGGGAATACTGACTATTGCGCTGCGTCATTTCGGGGCTTTTGAGCAGGGCGCTCCGGCCGCAGTGCTGATTGTCAATGCCATGGCGCCCGGGCTGGATATGATGTTTTATGCTTTGCGGAAGGGGGTGTTGTCCTTATATGGCAAAGGCTAAAAAACAAAGCGATATGCGTAATATGCAGGATTTGCCCGAAGAGGCGGGCACTACAAACCGTCTTTTGCCGCAGGATGAAGCCGCAAATGAAGATATTAAGACTTCAGACGGAAAAACTCTCGGGGAGAGTGTAAACGGGGACGTGTTGGAGGAAACCCTGCGTTTTATCCGTAAAATGGGTAAAAACACAGGGGGGTATGCCAATGAGCCGCCGGAAATAAATAATCCTGTGAAGGAGGATGACGCTGCTGCCGGAGTTTTGCAGAGCAGTAACCAAAAGCTCAGTGAGGGGAATAAATCCGGCAGAAAATCCGAAAAGCGTTCGCCCTCATTTTTAGTTGAAGGAACGCCGCTGCGGGAGTTTTTTTCCGGGTTGCTGCCGGGAAATCCCGCGCTGTTCGGAGCTATGGGTCTTTGCCCCATACTTGTCGCCGCGACTGAGCTTAAATCGGGGATACTGCTGGCGGCCGCGGCGGCGGTCATACTGCTTTGGACCGCGATTTTTTCGGGGTTTGTTAGACGCGTGGTTCCGTTTATTTTGACTCCGCCGGTATTCGCGGTGCTGTCGGTCGGTATGTATTTTGTGTTTTATCTGGTTTTGAGGCCGTTTTTCCCCGGAGTATTTGAAAAAGTGGGATTTTATCTGCCGATGCTGTCGGTCGGCTCTATCACTATGCTGCGTTCTGTGGATGAGGAGTCTCAGGCTTTATTGCCCGGGATGCTCAGAGCAGGAGGTCAGGCGGTCGGTTACGGTGCGGTGGTTATTTTGGCCTCGAGCGCTCGTGAGCTTATTGCATCAGGCAGTCTTCTGGGATATCCTGTC
>DOZQ01000190.1 GCA_003517915.1 Oscillospiraceae bacterium
CCGGGCATCGCTTTATTCAGTTGTCGGGCTGAATACGAGAGCGCAGAAACTACCTCTCACTATTCACCAGAAAAAAACGGCAAAACCGACCCCACTTTCAAAAATATTTTTTTAAGAATTCCCGCATTGTCTGGACGCCTAGTTTTATTGACTTACGCACGTTCTTTTCGTCAACACCCTCGGCCTGTGCTATGTGGGCTTTTTTCATACCAAGTATGTAAAATGCCTCTACCCTGCGGCCCTGCGGCTCGGACAACGAGTTGAGAGCCTGACATACCCGGCACCGCAAAAACTCATGCTCGTAAATTTCATGCGGGGACATGTTTATGTAGCAAGCCTCGCGCTCAATGCCGTCGCCGGTATCAAGCGAATAATAAGCTTTGTTGTAACGGACGCGCTCGGAGTAGTTGCGCTCCAGCCGTATGCTTTCAGCCAGAACGGCGGCAACCTCGTCGGGTACTTCCATAAGCTCGTCGTGCTTATACCACGGGTAAAAATCCCGCAAATTGACTGTTGTCATTACCTTTCCTCCATTTCAGTCGTGGTGTGTATGCGAACCGAAATGGGAAAGGCGGGGAGCGGCAACCGGGGCAATTACACGCGGTTAGCTGATTAAAGGAATCCGCAATGAACGCAGAACATCCTTACACCAAACCAAAAGTGGAACAAGGCGACGCCTCCTTGGCCTCCATTAATATAGAAACGGCGGTGTAAAAACCGCCGTTTTATGATGTTGCTTTTTATTTTTTACATAGCAATGCCTCACCATGCTTGCGGTTTTTTTCTTATCCGCTTGCGTGGCGGGCTATCGCGTTGTATTCCATTTGTTGCAACCTCTGGCCAACTTGGCCAGAAGCTAGAATAAAAAAGCCGGTAAACGTGATTTGCTCACGAATTACCGGCTCTGCGTCTTAGTAGCTCCGCGCCTAAGCGTCTGGCTCTGATTTGGTGGAGATATTCAGTTGTTTTGCGTTGACAACCGTTTCCTGTTTGCATTTGGGGCAGAACAGCGGGAAGTTTTCAAGCACCGTATCTTCCCGTAATTTTACCCTTGTTTTACCGTTACATGCGGGGCAAAGGAGCCAGTTTTCCTTTATCATATTTCTGCACCTCGAATATTTCAGCCGCTTTATTAAAGAGCACGCAAGAGTCAATCGGTATTTTTGGTATGTAATGCTTATAAAAAAAGGATTACTCGTCGAGATTCAATTCTTCTACTGTCAATTGTCGAGCTTTTTTCATAATAACTTCTTGCTGTTCCATCGTGGGTATCCCTAAATCTGTAACGACAGGAAAATTTACAGAAAAAAGAAATTTTCCTGTCGGGCCATCGTAAACTTTTAGAAGTCCTTTATCATTTCTCCCGCCACAACGCATAATAAAGTCGAGAGTTCCGGGCGCTCCTCTACCCGATTCAGATATTTCTGAAGACGTTAAATCGGGATATACAGTATCTAGAAAAATAATCGACTCTTCTGCGATGGAATCCTTGCATGACAGATATGCGCTAGTATCAACAGTATTTGTAGATGCAGATACTGTGAACATAGTCATAGCTATCAGGAGAATGGCGATAAAGACTATTGTAAGCTTTTTCATAATTAGAAACAGCTCGGCGACCACGGATGTGTGTATTTGTTCGTGGTCTCGCTAACATATCTATTGCATACGAAGCAAAATGTCCTAAAGGTCTTAGTATAAGTACATCTTGGGGACTCGGCGCTATGATTACCCTCAGTAACGGTAATCTCTTTTTGACTTCGGGGGTGATTACAAACTGCCCGTGTTCTCAAATCAAAAGCAATCTGCTTCTTATCAAAAATACGGGTATTACCATCACTGTCGCGGCCCACTATATAACGAGCATCTTCACTTACAATTTGGTAGACTGCATCAACATCACAGTCGGAAGCAACGCTACAATCGTGGTCGTGGTCATGGGAATGAGTTGTCGGGGTCTCTGCGCTGGCCATAGAAACGCATGAAAGCATTACGACAAGAGCCAAGATGCAACTTGTCATTTTATTAAGTAATCTGTTCATTTTTTCCTCCATATATTTTTTGATACCGATTGACTCTGGGGTGATCTTCAAACAAAATATGATAAAAGCAGTTACCGATAGACTCAGTTTTCATGTCGTATTTAGGAGTAATAATTAGAAAACTATGCAACCTCTTGCATATGAGTGCTCTTTAACTTTGAAAATCCCCGTATACAGACAGGTCATAAGTTTTGGTGCCCAAATGTGTAACGGTTACTTTCCCAGTTACTCGTGCAGATAAGGGAAGTGTCTTAGAAACATCCTCCTGTGTGCCATAAGTTTGCCCAATTTTATAGTATTTACTTGGCAGAACACCATACACTCTATCTCCTTTGAATGTTTGCTTTATGTTGTGCTTTGTAGGCTTTATATAATAATTCCCGTTGCTTTTCTGTCCATATTCAAATGTTGCCGTTAATGTGAATATGCCTCGGTAGGCAAAAGAGGGATTAGAATACATGGCAGTGTCTGTATCTGTATATGTTTTAGAAAATGCACGCGCTTTTAATGATGATGCAGAAATATTACTTTCAGTATTTCCGTCAGTATAGACATGTACTGCTCCGTCTTGAGAAATCTCGGCACGAATTATCTTGCCTGAAAACGCGTCCAATAGTTCCTGCCTTTGTTGGGAATCTGACATTGAATCAATTGACCAATTAATCAAATCAGCCTCAGTCAATATTATCTTCTCTGTGCCAAGAGCTAAAGCTGTCTTATAGCTATTTGCTATTTGAGGCGAAGAAAGATATTGTGACATTTTTGAAACGATAGTTGAATCAACTGCAAAAGATTGGGCTGAGTTGTTATTAAATTCATAAGGCGAAGTATAACTCAGCTTGGTTGTATTTTGTTGAGCAAATGCGTTTGACGCAGATGTCGGTAATACGGTAGAAATAATAACAACTATTACCAGTAGTGTAGAAATTAGCTTTTTCATTTGTATTATCTCCTTGTATAATTAGTGGTATATGTTCGTTTCATTGTTTGCAAATGCTGCGCTTGTCGTTATATCTATTCGGCCCACCGGCAGAATTCCTAGCCCATTGGAATCACCCCCTTTATTTTTTATCACAAGCACTTGCAAGCAATTAAAAGAAGCTCAGCAGGTGTATGTGGACGAGTAATCCGTAATTGTTTCCTTGGAGCCGTCCTTGGCAGTCACGGTGAATTTGGCGTAAACGCGGTACTGCGTGCCGTAGACAAGCGAGTCGTAAGTTTTTTCCGCGCTAAACTCTATTCCGGTTGCACTCCCGCTCCATGATTTTACCGCTCTCCAGCTACTACCGGATTTCTTTTGAAGCGAGTAAGTAACTTTAATACTTTTCGTTTTGCTATTTCCCGTTAACCCTGCATAAATTGTGGCGGTTGTACCGGAAATATCCAAGTCGGTGACAACCGCAGAAGCATTATCGTAGAAAAGAATGATTTTGTCGGGTGGCGTTGCGTTCACCGTAAACACACAGAAATACAGTAAGAATAGACTTAGGGCTAGAGCCAGAATAACCGCTTTCAGTCTTTGTTTTGCCATAAAAATTACCTCCTAGAAATATTGATTTCGGGTTCCTACCCATATCAATACCCCTAAGAGGCAAAACACGACATGAAATTTTTAATTTTTTATATTTTTGTCGAATTGGCTATTTTTAAGACTTCATCTTTGGTTAAGTTGCACGATAGCATAAAGAAGGCATTTGCATTACTCCATGCAGTTATGGAATCGCCATCTTTGTAAGTATACAGTCCCTCACTTCCGTTAATGGATATGAGCTCAGATTCTGCGTTTTCTGTATTCAAATTTACATGCGATCCTTCATGTAGAATTTGAATGTCAAGTATTATCCAGCCGTCAAACTCATTTTGAAAAACGAGTCGATGATTATTCTTTGCTTCTACCGTTTTAATCAAGATAAACCCTTGCGGTATGTAAGTTGGGAGGTTATACTGTTTTAATTTATCGTAAGTGTCCGCGCCGTAAATCTGTTCTACATTGGTAAACTCGACTCGCGTATGGGAAGGGAAAACACTGAACCACCAGTCAAAAAATTTATCGCGCAGGGCCTCGACGCTGAACACCGTTATCGTAGCCGTAATTAAACCCGCCAGTAAAACAATAGCGGCCCGTTTAGCGTATCTGCCAAACTTAACGTAAAGCACATTGGTTTCCTTACGTAACAAGCGCCGCATTTTTTTATCAAAATCCTTGCTCTCCGATATTGGACATTCAGATTGAAGCACCTCTTTTATTTGGCCGCGCCATTTCCTCAACGCAATCCGGCACGCCGCCTCCATACTTTCGTCCGAGATGTTTTCTATCTCTACGACATCCTCAAGCATGTCTTTGGCGTATATAATATCTCCCGCCGAGTTTTCCGTTTCCAGCATATCATCAATGAGCGCAGAATCAAAACCACAACCATAGCGCAATAATAAGGCTTCCTGCCAATCGTCGGGGAGCAGTAATATTTTCGCGGCAAGCCGCTCCAGTTCTTCATCGTCCAAATGAAGCGGCTCTGACGATTTGCCCTGCGCCAAGCTCCGCACTTTGCTTTCGAAAAGTTTTTTTGCAACCAGATTCAATATGTCGGTATCACCATTCATTATTATATCGCCTCTTCCCCAATCTGTTTTAAAATAATATCCGTCGCCCGCTCTACTCGTTTCTGTGCTGTGCTGGTTGTTACATTCATAAACTCACCTATTTCGGAGTGTTTCATGCCTTTATAGTAACGTAAAACGAATGCTTTTGCCAGTTTCTCTGGCAACCCTTTTATTGCTTCGTCAATGAGTTTTAACAGATTATTATTTAAAGCCTGTTCTACAGGATTATCATCCGCAACTAGAGTATTTTCAAAATCCTCTATGGGAGTTGTTTGCCGTGTCTTGCGTTTGTTGTAAATTCTCCGCGAAACATTCTTAACTATAACAATACAATAAGCGGCAGTTTCACGACATAAATTACTGTTAACATTTTGCAAACTCTGAATCCGTTGCAAACCTTTGATAATATTCACAAACGCCAAATGCACGGCATCCTCCGCGTCGTCGTGATTTCGCAGGATTTTGTTCGCCACGTAAAGCATGTCGTCCTTTAGCTCAAGATACAGTCCCGCAACGTATTGCTCGTCGTCTTTCGTGTAGATGAGCATAATAATCATCATAGGCGCTTCTCCTTAATGACTGTTGTTATGATGATTATACTACATTCCCGTCGAGAATCCAAGGGTAGGTATAATGCCCGATTCTTACGCATAACAAAAAACCGCATAACTGCGTGGATACCGCTAAGCGGCAAGCAGGGCAAGGTTGGCCACACAATGGCCTACCTTGCCAATTTTCCACGGCCCCGCCGTGAAAAATTGCTTGGTTGGGGCCAGCCCCAAACCCGTGCCACTTCTGGCCAACTTGGCCAGAAGTGGATGGCGCTTGCGCTTGTTTGCCGCGTCATGGGCTATCGCCTGCTTCGCAAGCGTGTTGAACTGCACATGAGCTAGCGTTCATGTTCGTTCACATCCAATTCCTTGTTTTTCGCGCCGCCGGGCAAGCCCAGCAGATAATCAATATTTCCCCTCGCGGCAAGGGCCTCCCGCATATCTTTCTGCGCCGCCCGGTACTGCGTGTACAGAGCCTTTTTGTCTACCGTAAGCCGCTGCCATTCGGCTTTAAGCGTTTCCATCTTCGGTAACCCGCTTCGCGGGCGTGTTGAACTGCACATGAACTGGCGTTCATGTTCGTTCACATTACCCCCGGCCAACACACGGGAAAACGTCGCCCGCGCCGCCCTGTGCAGGGCAATTTCGGCCTCATGCTCGGCAAGGTATTTGTTGCTGTACTTCGCGGCCTTGTAGCGATCGAACACGGGCCGGGTCTTGGCGTAGTCTATCATCGCGCCTTTAAGCTCTGCGTTGACTTTCATAGCAGCCTCCACCTTTTGGATGCGCCCGGCAAGGTCGTGGAAGCGGTCAACGGCGCTGTCTGTTTTCGCCGCTAAATCCTCATAGGCAAGCAGATTGTTNNTTGAAGCGCCGCCGCCATCATTTTGAGGTTGTAGACTTTGGCCCAGCGTTCATAAGCCGGGCCTTTGCCTCCGCGCATTTTCTCCTGTATATCAATGATGAGGTTTAGCTTGCGCGGCGCTCCCGACGCTCCCGCC
>DOZQ01000195.1 GCA_003517915.1 Oscillospiraceae bacterium
CGCATGACCAAGCCCGCCGGACGCACCGACGACATGCTGATCATACGCGGCGTGAATGTGTTCCCGTCCCAGATAGAGGCGGCGCTTTTGAGCGTGGGCAACATTGAGCCGCATTACCAGATAATAGTGGACAGGATCAATAATTCTGATATAATGACAGTGGAGATAGAAATCCCAGAGGCCCAGTTCTCCGACGTCGTCAAGGGAATAGAGGATTTCGAGCGCAAGGTGAGCGCCCAGATGAACAGCACGCTGGGAATAAACGCCAAGATACGCCTTGTGGAGCCCAAGAGCATAGCGAGAAGCGAGGGCAAGGCCAAGCGCGTCATCGACAACCGCAAGATTTAAAAGGAGGAGAGAAATATGTTAAAGCAGATCACGGTTTTCATCGAGAACAGGCCGGGCAGGCTCGCGGACGTCACAGGCTGCCTCGCCGATGAGGGCATCAACATCCACGCGCTCTCCATCGCGGATACTACAGACTTCGGTGTTCTGCGGATGATCGTCTCAGACCCGCGGAAGGCAAAGACCGCCCTGCGCGAACGGGGCTTCATGGTCAAGACGGCGGAGGTCGCCGCTGTGGCGTTAGGCCACAAGCCCGGCAGCCTGCACAAGATTTTGGAGACGCTCAACGCCGCCGGGATTTCCATTGAATATGTCTACGCGTTCACGAGCCGCCACAGGGATCACGACGCCATCGTCATTTTGAGCGCCGGGAACCCTGCGCCGATGCTCGAAAAGATCAAGGCCGCCGGCTTCACCGCGCTGGACGAAACGCTGCTGGACGAGCTCAACAAGGGATAGAAACATAAAATAGCCGCTCCTTTTGACATGGAGCGGCTATTTTTCAGGCGATAGGCACGGCGCACGGGATTTACATGGGCGGGCCGAGGCTAAGACTTTATGCGCTGATAGCCGTACCGCAATATTCACATTCTGTTATCTTACCTGTCGCGATAATATTATTCGCGCCGCATCCCGGACAACGTGAGGTTGTGGTTTTTGATAAAGCCGATGTAATGCCGGATGTCACTCCCTGTATTACTGGTGCGGGCTCATGTTGTTTTAAGACAATCTCCCGATTGCCTTGATGTATATAAGCGCCCTGCAAAAAGCCAAGGTTTATCATGTCCTGCAATTCTTTACTGACGATATCGTATGGCAGACCTACAGCAGATGCAATATTGTCCAAACCGCATACATTTTGATTTACAATAATATCTAAGTATTTTTTGTACTTTGCCGACAATTTTTTAGTGTGCGACACTTTGCGTAAAAGCAATACGCCGCCCGCTATAAAAAGCGATGACATTATAAAAACGCTGCCCTCGAAGTCAGATAGGCAAGCAAGAAATGCCAAACCGCCAAAAATTGTCAATGCCCAACCCAGAACCGAAAGAACTCCTGTTTTACCGCTCATTAACGCAGACTTATCTGTTGCGAGTTTCCTAAAGAGTAAGAATAAGCCCACAGGCCACAAGATTATAAGCCAGAAGAAAATCCAACCCCAACTAGTGCTTTTTTTTACCATGACTAAAATCCTCCTCTTTTTGGTTTGTTATATTCTCCGTTTTCCTGATTTTCACCTNNTGCTGCCAAGTCTTTACCCCGCAAATGAGGAGCGATAATAATGATTGTGATCGCGGCGATAAAGTACAATGCGTGAATAACTATTTGAAGAAAAACAAAACCGCCTAAATTAAACAAAAACGCTCTTGTAAAGAACACACTGACTAACACGGAAATTACATAAACCCATATTGCGCTGCCTAATCCAGCCGGAAAAAAAACGCTTTTGTCATTATTCTTCGCAGACAATAGAAAAACTGTTGAGAAAAGAGCCACTCCAAGTGAAAGTAACAATGAACCAAATGCACAATAATGTATGGCGGCCCGTTCAATCTCGAGCAGGAAGAACCCTGAAATAACAACTATGATCCCAATGCTAAAAGTAACAATAGCTGCCCTGACTCCTCTGTTCATCATACGTCACCATCCACTTTATTACCACATTCAGGGCAGAATTTTAAATTATCACCTATCTCCGCATTACAAGAAGAACACCTTTTTACAAGGGTATTGCCACAGTGAGGGCAAAATTTTTGCTTATCATCTACTGCGCCTCCACATTTAGGGCAAACCTTTATGAGCATATTGCCGCACTGCCCGCAGAATTTTACTCCGATGCTGTTGCTGGCGCCGCATTTTGAGCAAACTGCATTATTTGAAGTAATACTGGTATCTTTACCGCAAAATGGACAAAATTTATATTCTGCCCCGATTTGTTTACGGCAGTGTGGACATTCCTTGTTCGAATTGGTGTTTATAGTTTTCCCCATATCGCCAAATGCTCCGCCAAAGCTTCCACCCATTCCAAGCCCCATCCCCAGCCCTAACCCCGCTCCCATTATTGGTGCGGAAGCAGACCCGGGGTTCATAGCGGCGCCTTCCATAGTATCAAAGGATCGCTCTTGAGTATACGAGTAACCTATAATATCCATTTCCGCTTTTTTGGCGAGAGCGTCTTTAAGTTTTATCACAGCCGTGTCGTCTTCCGGTACACTTATATCGTTTACATAGAAATTAACCAGTTCGATACCAAAGCTGGAAAACGTAGGCAGTATGCTTGCCCTTAAGGATTCTGAAATCTCGTTGATATAAGCGTTAATCTCCAAAATGGATATTTTCTTTTTTATTAGATATCCTGCAAGATCATCCTTAACTTTAGTTAGATATGCGCCTCTAAAATACTTTATTACATCGTTGGATGTAAATGTGTAAAGCGTGCCTACAAGTTTTTGTAGAAATGTCTTGGAATCGGCAATTTTTATTCCGAACTGTCCAAATGCTCGAAGTGGAATAAAGACATTATATTTTGGATCCTGTAACTGGATGGGTGTAGGCGTTCCCCATTTAACATCAAGTGAATTAACTTTGTTTATATACCAAACCTCTGCCGTAAATGGTGAACGCCCGCCAAAAGGCAGGTTTACAAGCTTACTTAGAATTGGGATATTGGCAGTATCTAAAGTGTGCCGGCCGGGCCCAAACCAATCTAGAGCCTGACCACCCTTAAAGAGGACTGCCTCTTGGGTTTCATTGACAATTAACTGTGTCCAAGTGCCAAGCTCCGAGTTCGGGAACTTCCACGCGAATACTGTTGGAGACCCGTCATATTTTACTACTTCAACAATTGCCACCGCCGCACCGCCTCTGCTTCATTGTAAAATTTAGCTGAATATACACATTATTTTACCATGGGCAAAAGGAAAAAGCAACGTGTATTTTTAATGGCGCAATGACGGAATAAGCTTTTTGTAACAAAAATCAAAAATATCTCTATAAATGAATCAAATGGATTTGTTTATGGGGGTTAACGCGATGAAAGCTGTTATTCTAGCGGGCGGATACGGGACGCGCATATCCGAGGAAAGCTATCTCAAGCCANNCATGAAGTACTACGCGCATTTCGGCATAACGGAGTTCGTGATATGCTGCGGCTACAAGGGGCATGTCATCAAGGAGTATTTTGCGGATTACTACCTGCACCGCTCGGACGTCACGTTCGATTTCGCGCGGGATAACAGCGTGATCGTCCACAGCAACGCCGTTGAGCCGTGGAAAGTGACGCTTGTGGACACCGGGCTCGAAACGCAGACAGGCGGGCGCGTCCGGCGGATAGAGCCGTATGTGCGCGGCGAGGCCTTTATGCTTACCTACGGCGACG
>DOZQ01000097.1 GCA_003517915.1 Oscillospiraceae bacterium
GCCACGACCTGCTTCGTGCAGTGAGCGAGCCAGCCGATATGAACGGCTGATACCTGCAAATAACTGCGACGTTCCGTGGATCCACCGCGCAAGGCGCACTGGATTGTAGGAACAGGCGAGCGGTAGCTGTATGGTGGGGATCCCAAAAGCACTTAAAGAATCTTTAGACAAATGGAGGCGCCACCCGGATTTGAACCGGGGAATAGAGGTTTTGCAGACCTCTGCCTTACCACTTGGCTATGGCGCCCTATCACTATAAGATTTTGAAAGCAGGGACGCTTAAAAGCGTCTTTTAAGCGTCCCTGTCCTTGGAGCGGAATACGAGGCTCGAACTCGCTACCTCCACCTTGGCAAGGTGGCGCTCTACCAGATGAGCTAATTCCGCGAATGAAGTGGTGCCTCCGGCCGGAATCGAACCAGCGACACGTGGATTTTCAGTCCACTGCTCTACCGACTGAGCTACAGAGGCAAACTGGCGACCTGGATGGGACTCGAACCCACGACCTCTAGCGTGACAGGCTAGCNNAGCGTTCTAACCAACTGAACTACCAGGCCATATATTGCGCCTCAAGCCTTCAGAAAAAAACCTAGGCGCGGGCACAAAATATCAATTGTGCGAAATACTTGTTAATTGTCTGCGCAGATTCCGCGTTGGTGGGAACAACAGGGCTCGAANNTCTCCCAGCTGAGCTATGCTCCCTAATCTGTAGTCCCAAACAACAAGTTTAGGCGACGAATGTTATTTTACTATATTAAAGAACTGTTGTCAACACCATCTTTAGAATTTTCTATAATTCTATAAATTTATATGGGAGTTTATAGAGTTTTATCAAAACGGTAGACCGCGCCGCAAAAGTGGCATACCACCTCCGCCGTGTCCTGTCCCTCATATATCTGCCTTAAATCCTCGGGAGGCAGACTCTTTAAAAGGTTTCTGGATTTTTCTCTGGAGCAGTTACAGCGGTAAGAGGCGGGCTGTTCCGCCAATGTTTCAAGCTCAAACGCCGGCAGAGCCGTTTTCAGCATTGCCAAAAGAGAAAGCCCGGAGGCCAGCATCTGTGTTACCGAGGGAACGCCGGGCAAACCCTGCTCAACCTTGCTTATAATGCCGTTGTCCGCCGCAGGAAGAAGCTGAATCAGATATCCACCGGCGTGTTTAACCGATAAATCAGGATTTACCAAAACGCCGAGCGCACAAATGGTGGGTATCTGTTCGCTTAGGGCAAAGTAAGAGGTTATATCTTCGGCGATTTCACCAGACACAAGCGGGACAACCCCGATGTACGGTTCTTTTAATCCCAAATCCTTTGAAACGGCTATAGTCCCCTTCCCTACCGCCGAGCCTACGTCCAATTTGCCAGAGGCGCTCAGAGGAAGCTCAACGATCTGGTTTTCGGCATAACCTCTCACATTGCCGTATGAATCCGCGACGGCGATAAGATGACCTATAGGTCCGCCGCCGGACACCCGTAGGGTGACGCTGTCGTTTCTTCCTTTGAGCCCGGCTCCCATCATTGCGGCTGCGGTAAGCAGTCTACCCAGCGCCGCTGTGACAACTGCGGAACTGCCGTGAATCTGCTCGGCACGTGAGACTATATCGGTCGCGTCAATAGCCATAGCGGATACACATCCGTCAGAAGTTATACATCTCAGTATTTTACCCATAATCGTTTTCCTTATTGTTTTTTATCCGTTGTCAGTTGCTTTTTTCTTGTGACATATATTTTGCGGGCGGTGTTAAATGCCGGCTCAGAAAACGGAGTGTCGCCGTAAACCGCCAAAACCTCAAAATCATTGTCATTTATAATCTTGTCAATTTCATCGTCCGAATAAGCGCGCTCATAAAACTGCTCGGTTTTTCGGGAATAAAATTCTCCCTGACACTCAAAAAAATCCAGCGTTATCAAAGTGATATTGCTGTCATTTCGGTTTTGCCACACGCAGTACAAGTCCGGATGCTCAAATACGTAGGTATTGTCGCTCAACAGTTCGAAGTGTTTGTAAGGGGTATTCAAGTCAAACAAAAACAGCCCTCTGGGCTCAAGAAAAAGAGAAACACGTGAGAATACGGTGTTCAGACTGTCGGTGTCTAGAATATGATTAAGAGAATCCAGCATACAGACACAGGTGTCAACGGTGCCATAAAGGTTAAGCTCCTCCATGCACTGGCACAGATATAGGGCGTTAAGTCCTCGGGCACGCGTCTTTTCGGACGCGGCTGTCAGCATTTCAGACGAAGCGTCAACACCGATTACATCGATTCCCCTGGCGGCAAACTCCAAGGAAAACCCACCGGTGCCGCAAGCTAAATCAAGAAGTAAATGCGGTTTGTGGCTGAAGCGGCGAAAAATCTCACACAGCCCATCTGTCACTTTTTTGTAGTCGGTTTGCTGTAGAGTGTCATAATAAGCGGCAAACGTGTCATAAGTGCTCATGTGGATTTTTCCGTGCCGTTTTCTTCCATTCGCTCGAAGACGGTTTTATAGCCGTCGTTGCCGTAATGCAAAGAACGGTTTACGCGGCTAATGGTGGCGGTGCTTGCACCGGTTTTAGCTACAATGTCACTGTAGACCTGTTTTTCGGTCAGCATCCGGGCGACGGTAAACCGCTGGCAGATAGATTGGATTTCCCGCACGGTACATAGATCCTCAAAAAAACTATAGCACTCGTCAACTGTTTGCAGGGTCAAAATCGCTTCAAATAACACATCCAGATTTTTGTCCTTGAGCTTGTCCATATAAAAACCCCACTTCAAAAATTTATCTAAATCCAGTTTAACACATTAAATTCAAAAAGTAAAGTATACCGCCAAAAATCCTGCGGGATACCTGTAAAAAATGATCATGTATAATTATACATCGTTTTTCATCAGATCCATATAGCTTTCTCTTTTTACCACAATCCGCGCACTTCCGTTATTCACGAAAACCACCGGCGGGCGCGGAAACCGGTTATAATTCATTGACATGGAGTAATTATAGGCTCCCGTGGCTAAAACCACAACAATGTCGCCTGGTTTACAGTTTTGTAAAGTTGCGTTCTCCTGAATAAGGTCTCCGCTCTCACAGCAGCGTCCTGCTATGGACGCAGGATATGTGCAGGGTTCATTAGCTTTATTGGCGACTAAAACCGTATAGGGAGCCTTGTAAAGCGCGTAACGAATGTTATCATTCATGCCACCGTCAACAAGAATGTAATTGCGCACGTCCTTGATTTCCTTGACTGCCCCGACGGTATAAAGGGTTATACCTGCGGGGCCGGCTATAGAACGCCCTGGTTCTATATATATTTTAGGCATAGGCAGCGCTATTTCATCGCAAAGCGTGTGCAGAATTTCAGAAACCTGCCGAATATAATCGCCATAAGCGGGCGGATTGTCCTGCTGTGTATATTTTATTCCAAATCCCCCACCCAAATTAAGCTCGGATATGGTGAAGCCATAGGATTTGTTGATTCTTTCAATAAAACCGAACATGATTTTCGCTGCCAGTTTAAAGGGTTCAGCGTCAAAAATCTGTGAACCAATATGGCAGTGCACTCCGCAGAGATTGATATTCCCGGTTTTTGCGACTGTTTTTGCGGCAAAATCCGCCTCGCCGTTTTCAAGGGCAAACCCGAATTTTGAATCTATCTGCCCGGTCTGGATGAATTCGTGGGTGTGAGCCTCTACCCCGGGCTTGATGCGCAGCATGATATTGGCTGTTTTGTTTTGCGCAATACAGATGTCCTCAAGCCGTTCAAGTTCGGAAAGATTGTCGACGACAATCCGTCCGACGCCGTATTCCATAGCTAAAAGCAGCTCGTCCCGAGTTTTATTATTTCCGTGGAAGAATATATCGCCGGCGGGAAAACCGGCTTCAATCGCGGTCATGAGCTCTCCGCCAGAGGAGACATCCAGCCCCATTTTTTCCTG
Organism: Oscillospiraceae bacterium; assembly: GCA_003517915.1. Lineage (GTDB taxonomy): Bacteria > Bacillota > Clostridia > Oscillospirales > Acutalibacteraceae > UBA8129. The sequence continues at coordinate 3,914 of DOZQ01000097.1, forward strand.
CTTCATAACGCGGCAGATCTCTTTGCAGCAGAAGGTTTTGCTCGCGTAAAGAGGCAGGCCGTTGCCGCCGTAATATTTGCCAATCGCGTCTTTAAAAAGCCGGCAGTTGTTTCTTATTACAGTCTCATCCATCACATAAAGCGGTGTACCGTAGTTTTTTACAAGCTCCACCGTATCCATGCCGCCTATGGTCAAATGCCCCTGTTCGTTTACTCCTAGATGCTCACCTATTATCACTTTAAATTTCTCCCTTCAGTTGAATTACTATATCTCTATTTTAGAGGATTCTATCTCGTATGAACAATCCTCTAGTGCCTTTTCTATTTCGGCTCTTACCTGTTGCACACCCTCCCCCGTCAGCGACGAAAAAGGGATCATGACAGGGGGAGTGCTTAAAAAACTAAGTTCCTCAGGCAAAGCGGCAAGCCTGCGCGCCCGCTCGCTTTTTTTCAGCTTGTCGCATTTTGTCAGGGTGATTATAAACGGGATCTGCTTTTTATCCAGAAAATCAAGCATACTTATATCGTCTTTTGTGGGAGGGTGGCGCATATCAAGAAGCTGAATCACAAGAGCTAAATTGCGATCACTTTCGAAATAGTGCTCCATAAGCTTGGCCCAGCGCGCCTTTTCAGAATGCGAAACCTTCGCGTAGCCGTAGCCGGGCAGATCGACGAGATAGAAGCTGTCGTTTATAAGAAAATAGTGGATGCGGCGCGTTTTGCCCGGCGTCTTGGACGTTCGCGCGATATTGCGCCGGCAGAGCGTATTGATTAGCGTCGATTTCCCGACGTTGCTCCGCCCCACGACCGCGATTTCGGGATAGATTTCCGCCTCCGGGAAGCCGCCGCCCGCGCCCGCCGACGCTATATATTCGACCTTCTTAATACGGAATGGCTCGTTTTGATCCGTCATTGCATCTCCGCCAAACGGTGTATTTTTTCTATCGCGGCGTGCGCGATAAAGGGCTGCGGGCGGTATAGCAGCGCCAAGTCGAACACCTCGTCGATACTGCTAACGAAATGAAAGCGCATTTCGTCTCTTACGTAATCAGGCAAGTCCTGTATGCTATACTCGTTATCCTTGGGCAAAATCACCTCGAATATACCCGCCCCGCGCGCCGCGAGGATTTTTTCTGACAGCCCGCCGACAGGCAGAACCTTGCCGCGCAGCGTTATTTCGCCGGTCATGGCGATATCGCGCCGCACGGGCACGCCAGAAAGCGCCGACGCGATGGACGAGCACAGCGCCACACCCGCGCTCGGGCCGTCCTTAGGCGTCGCCCCCTCCGGCACATGCACGTGGATATCCTTGTTTTTATAGAACTCGGGGTCTATGCCGAGCTCCCCGGCGCGCGCGCGCAGCACGGACATCGCCGCGTGCGCAGACTCCTTCATCACGTCGCCCAATTGTCCCGTCAGCTCGAACTTGCCCGTCCCGGGCAGCGGAGCGGTTTCGACAAAGAGAATCTCCCCGCCCGCCTGCGTCCAAGCAAGGCCCGTCGCTATGCCGACCTCGTCGAGCTCGTTTAGCCGGTTTTTGCGGTACGGCGGCTCGCCTAAATATTTCACTAGCGATAGCTTCGTCGACGAAACCGCTTTAGCGCCTTCGTCGATTTCCTTCGCGGCCTTGCGGCAAATCGCCGCTATGCGACGTTCGAGATTCCGAACGCCCGCCTCGCGCGTATACGTGAGTATTATTTCGTTCAAAACAGCGTCCGGCAGGCGCAAAGCGCCCTTTTTGACGCCGTTGAGCTCCATTTGCTTTTTTACCAGATGCCTCCTGGCGATTTGGAGCTTTTCCTCGGACGTATAACTCGGCAGCTCGATGACGTCCATGCGGTCGAGCAGCGGCTTCGGGATTTCGCTTTTATTGTTTGCCGTGGCGATAAACAGCACGTTGGACAGGTCGACAGGCACCTCCAGGTACGAATCTCTAAACGCATGGTTTTGCTCGGAATCGAGCACCTCTAAAAGCGCGCTGGCCGGATCGCCCCTGAAATCCGAGCTCATCTTGTCGATTTCGTCGAGCAGGATGACCGGGTTGTTCGAGCCCGCCTGCTTCATGGCCGCTATTATGCGCCCCGGAATCGCGCCGATATACGTGCGCCGGTGCCCGCG
>DOZQ01000239.1:0-570 GCA_003517915.1 Oscillospiraceae bacterium
GCCACCACGCTTGACGGCATAATGACGGTGCAGGGACAGGGCCGGGTAAAGCCCGCGGACGGGGCGAAAGGAGGCCCGCCGAATGGCAAAAGTAATCGTCGCTCCGGTGATGGAAAATGAGTATGTAAAAGAACTGTTATCTATCATGCGGAAAAATAAAGCGCCGGGCAAAACTACCCTGCTTGCCGTTCTCGGTCAAGTAACCGCAATGGAAAAACAGCTTGAAGCGGCAGTACAGGAGCTTGTGGCCATGAGGCGCGACCTTGCCGAAATGGAAAAGGCGAAGCACCCTTTGAGAAATGCCATACAAAAGGCCGTGATCCTCATGCAAGCGCAGGTGCTTGAATTGCGGGATAAACTGGACGCGCTAAAAAACGCCGTGATTGACGGTTGTAGAAATGCAGTTACCGCCTTTAAGGAAAAAGGAATGACCGCGCTGGATAATATTGCCCATTTTTTCAAGGTGCGGCCTATTCTGGAGGCTATACATACCAGAGCGGATAAAGCGGCGCAAGCGGCAGATCGGGCCGCCGCCAATATTGAGGCGGCGGGCGCGGCCTATCACGAAGC
>DOZQ01000239.1:618-5040 GCA_003517915.1 Oscillospiraceae bacterium
AAACCTTTACGGCTCCCTTCCGCGCTACCCGCGCCTGTTTCGCCGGAATCCGCAATCACGCCGTTGTCGCGGCCAGCAAGCTAAAGCAATTAGAGGAACATGCGGCGCGGAAGCCGTCTATAAAAAAGGACATGGAAAAATTCAATGAACAGATAGCGCGGGAAAGCCGGAACGCACCCAGCAGAAAAAAGGCCCGTTCCGATCCTGCCTTGTAGGACTTCGGGACAATATGGNNAGGAAGTGATTTTATTTGCAGGAGGATATAGAACGGCGCTCGGTTGCCATTTCGGTGACGGCCACTAAACTCACAGGCCGGGTACTCGCAAAAGCCTTTGAGGCGGTTATGCGAAAAATCCGGCAGGGCCGTGATAACGCACAGACGCCGCAGGGCCGCCAAAGTGTGAAAAAGCTGATGAATCACCGGNNAAGCTGATGAACCACCGCGCCGCCGTTAATTCAATACCGCTCGACGGCGATACCCGCCTGTTTGACCGCGTAGCCCGGAAATACAATGTAGATTATGCTTTTCGCAAAACCGGGCCGAAAAAATATATGCTTTTCTTTAAGGCGGGGCAAGCGGACGCGATTACACAATGCTTTTCCGAATATACCAAACGCGCCATGAAAAAATCTCGGCGGCAGTCCGTCCACGGACGGCTGGAGCGGCTGGACGAAAATATCCGTAAAAGACCGCGTGAACATGAACACAGACGGGAGGCGGCTCATAATGACAGATAAACTCAAAAAATATGTGCTGCCGAATATTCCTTACCTGTTCGTATTTTGGTTTTTTCTCAAACTCGGCACGGCCTACCGTGTCGCGGATGGTATCAGTTTCGGTGAAAAACTGCTCGGAACAGTAAAGACCATTGGCCCGGCCTTTGGGACAATAGCGCCGGGGCTGAATGGTTTTGACTGGCTGATTGGCATAATCGGGGCCGCCATTATTTGGCTTGTGGTGTATGTCAAAGTGAAAAACGCGAAAAAATTCAGAAAGGATGTGGAATACGGTTCTGCCCGTTGGGGAACGCAAAAAGATATTGCCCCGTTCAAAGACCCGGTTTTCAAAAACAATGTAATACTTACCGGGACGGAATTTCTCACTATGAATACCCGCCCGAAGAATCCGGCCAATTCCCGAAACTTGAATTGCTGTGTCATAGGCTCAAGCGGCTCCGGCAAAACCCGCTTTTGGCTTACACCCCAGCTACTTCAAGGGCATAGCTCCTATGTTTGTGTTGACCCAAAGGGCGGCATACTCGGACAGGTGGGTGCGTTCCTCTCCCGGCAGGGCTATAAAATCAAGGTGTTTAACAGCATAAATTTTTCTAAAAGTATGCACTATAACCCGCTGGCATATATCCAAACGGAAAGCGATATATTGAAATTCGTCAACGCTTTAATTACCAACACCAAAGGCGACGGCAAGGACGGGGACGAGTTTTGGACTAAAGCCGAAACGCTTTTGTATTGCGCTTTAATCGGATATATCGTGTTCGAGGCCCCGGAGGAAGAACGCAATATCAATACCCTTGTGGATATGATTAACGGTATGGAAGTAAAGGAAGATGATGATAATTATAAAAATGCCGTGGATTATATGTTCATGGGACTGGAAAAACGCAAGCCAAATCATTTTGCGGTGCGTCAATATAAAAAGTATAAGCTCGCCAGTGGCAAAACTTCAAAATCCATCCTTATATCCTGCGGTGCGCGGTTGGCCCCGTTTGACATTGGAGAGCTTCGAGAAATTGTCAGCTATGACGAGCTGGAGCTTGACCGCACGGGCGACAGGAAAACGGCTACATTCTTTATTATCAGCGACACCGACACAACGTATAATTTCGTTGTGGCTCTTGCCTTTTCGCAGATGTTTAATCTCTTATGCGAACGGGCCGACAATAAACACGGCGGCAGACTGCCCTATCATGTACGCGTCCTGTGGGACGAGGCCGCGAACACGGGCCAAGTCCCTGGGCTGGAAAAGCTGGTGGCTGTCATTCGCTCCCGTGAAATATCCCTGTGCTTATTTTTGCAGGCGCAAAGCCAGCTAAAGGCCCTATACAAAGACCATGCCGAAACGATTATGGGTAATATGGACAGCGTGATTTTTCTCGGAGGCCGGGAGCATACCACCATCAAGGAAATTTCGGAAGTGCTGGGAAAAGAAACGATTTCTATGTATACCGACAGCCGGACGCGGGGGCAACAGGAGAGCTACGGCCAAAATTTGCAACGGCTCGGCAAGGAGCTTATGACAATGGACGAACTCACCACCATGCCGGGCGACAGGTGTATTTTACAGCTTCGGGGCTTACGCCCTTTTTTCTCGCCTAAGTATGACTTGAAAAAACATCCGAACTACGGGCAGACCGCCGAGGCCGACAAAAATCGCAATGCCTTTGATATGGCGCGGCTTGTCACACGGCGCATGAAGCTGAATCCGAATGAGGAATACACCGTTTATGAGGTAGACGTAACCGGGGATGAAGCGGACATTGACGAGGACGAGGACATTCTCAACTATGACGATATTGACGACCCGGAAGCGTTTGCGTGATATGAAAGGACTTCGGGCCAAATTGACCCGAAGTACCCCGCCGCCGTATGGCGGCTTTTTTTATTTCAATAACAAAATTCAAGGAGGTACATTATGCAATTTTTTTCATCCGCGATTGACACCCTGCAAACATTGGTGATCGCGCTGGGCGCGGGCCTCGCCGTGTGGGGCGTTATCAATCTTTTAGAGGGCTACGGCTCTGACAATCCCGCCGCCAAGTCGCAGGGCGTAAAACAGCTTATGGCCGGAGGCGGCGTGATTTTGCTGGGCGTGACCCTGATCCCGCTGCTGTCCGGTCTGTTCTAACGGAGGTGAGCGCCTATGGGATGGCTCACCGACTGGATTACCGATTGGCTGAAAGGCTTATTGATTGACGGTATTATGGGGAACCTTTCGGGCCTTTTCAATGACGTAAACAATCAGGTCGGAGAGGTTGCGACACAGGTGGGAACCTCTCCGGCGGCATGGAACGCCGGAGTATTCTCGCTTATACGGCAGTTATCGGAAACAGTGGTTTTACCCATTGCCGGAATCATCCTAACCTTTGTCATGTGCTATGAGCTAATCGGTATGATTATCGACAAGAACAATCTGCATGACATTGATTCATGGATTTTCTTCAAATGGTTTTTCAAAACGGCGGTTGCCGTCATGATTCTTTCCAATGTATTCAATATCGTGCTTGCGGTATTTGATGTATCGCAAAGCGTGGTAAACAGCGCGGCGGGGGTTATCAGCAATCAAACTGCGGTCGATCCCGGTATGCTGGACAATTTGCGGACTACGCTGGAGGGCATGGATATAGGCCCCTTGCTGGGTCTGTGGCTCCAATCCTTTATCATTCAGCTTGCCACGGTCATTTTGAATATCGTGATTTTCGTGATCGTGTACGGCAGAATGATAGAAATATATTTGCTCACCAGTTTGGCCCCTATCCCCTTTGCCACGCTGGGAAACCGGGAAATCGGCGGTGTGGGACAAAACTATATCAAATCCCTGCTGGCCGTGGCCTTTCAGGGCTTTTTGATTTTAGTGTGTATCGCCATTTATGCGGTGCTGGTACAAAGCATTGCAACAAGCGGCGACCCAATCGGTGCGGTGTGGACGGTTTTAGGTTATACGGTGCTTTTGTGCTTTACGCTCTTTAAGACCGGAAGCCTTGCAAAATCTATCTTCGGCGCTCATTAGTGAGCATTTACGCATTTGCAATCATACAACTTCGGGCCAACTTGGCCCGAAGTGGAAAGGAAAAATATTATGCCAATCAATCCAAATTCGGACGCGGCGCTGGAGGTCAGCGACCAAGCCGAATATAACAAAAGCATAACAGAGGCAATGCCCCTTAAATTGGATGTGTCCGTCCGGCCAATCGAGCCAAAGGGTAATCTTGTGGGCTTTGCCAGCTTAAAATTCAACGATTCTTTTGTGATTGACGATTTTAAGGTACTGGAAAGTGACAAGGGCCTGTTTGTGGGTATGCCCTCAAAGCCGGACAAAAACAGCAAGAGCGGGTACAGAGACACGGCCCGGCCTATCACAAAGGAATTTCGCGCCCTGCTGACCGAGGCGGTCACAAACGGTTATCGTGAGGCTGTGGAAAGACTGCAATCCCGCGCCGCCAACCTTACAGCCGAAAAATCGTCTATGAAAGAACAGCTTGCGGACGGGGCGAAACAAGCGGCAGAGCAAAACGCCGCCCGACCCGATCCGGCGAAAGGCCGCAAGGCCAAAAGTGCGGAAATATAGGAGGGCGGCATATGGCACACAAAAAATCAAGATATGACGCCGCCTGTTATTACGGTGGTAAATTGATGGGCCGGTGTACCGTCGCGGACAGCGACAGCTTTAAGCTGTTTATGGAC
>DOZQ01000239.1:5046-8933 GCA_003517915.1 Oscillospiraceae bacterium
CCGGAACTGCAAGCCATTTTTGAAAAGGTGGCGGCAATCCAAACACAGCAGAGCCGGGGACAGTATTCGCCGGGCCTGTATTCACCGCCGAAAAATTCCCCGTGGGGCGAAGTACAGCACTCGAAAACTCTTTGTCCCGGTGTGTTTATGATAGACACGGCAAGTCACGGCGGGATTATGGTATCAAAGGATATGACCGCGATTCTATCCCCCGCCGCCCGGAAAGAGGGTATGCGGGAGGGCGGCTATCTCTGCTTTGAGGAAGATTGCGACGAAAACATTGTGTTCCGGGAACTGCTCGACAAAAAGATGTGGGCCATTCCCGACAGAATCAAGGACAAGGCCGGATATGAGGAACGTCTGAACAATTCCATACGCGAATATCACCCGGACTATTGGAGGACACGGCAGGCCGGTCTGGAAAATCACCCGGCGCGGCAAACCGTTCCCACCCCGGCTCATAACGCAGAACTATAACAACTTCGGGCCAACTTGGCCCGAAGTCCCGAAAGGAGGATTTTAATAATTGGCCTATGTAAACGTACCAAACGATTTATCAAAAATCAAAAGCAAGCTGGCGTTTAATTTAACCAAACGCCAGCTTATTTGTTTCGGCGCGGCGGCGGTAATCGGCATACCGACCTATCTTTTTACGCGCACAGCCATAGGGAACATGGGAGCCATGCTCTTAATGATTATACTTATGCTCCCGTGTTTCCTGTTCGCCATGTATGAGCGTGACGGGCTTCCCTTTGAAAAAGTGATACGTAATATCGCCCGCGCTACCTTCCTGTGGCCCCGAACCCGCCCGTATAAGACCGAGAATTTTTACGCTTATTTGAACAACGCAAAGGAGGTACAGCGGATTGCAAAAAGCAAAAACAAAGCGCCAACCGGCTCCGGCAAAAAAGGCCGCCGCTAAAAAGAGGCGCGTCCCGCAGACGGCCCAGCAGACCATACCCTACCGTGAAATGCTAAAGGATGGCGTTTGCCGGGTACAGCCGGGCTATTATACCAAAACAATCGAATATGAGGATACCAATTACGCGGTGGCTTCGGCGGAAACCCAAGCCGCCATTTTTGACGGCTACTGCGCGTTCCTTAACTTTTTTGACAACACCCTGCCGTGTCAAATGTCGTTCGTCAATCACCGTTCCCGGCCCGAAAACCGTTACGCCGTCAATATACCACAGCGGCGCGACAGCTATGACGGTATACGGGACGAGTTTCGGGCCATGCTGGAAAATCAGATTGCCCGGAGCAATAACGGCATTACGCGTTCAAAATATCTGACCTTTGGCGTTCACGCCGACACACCCGAAACGGCCCGGCCCCGGCTGGAACGCATAGAGGCCGATATTATCGGGAATTTCAAGAAGCTGGGCGTTCAGTCTCGCGCCCTTAACGGGCGGGAACGGCTGGAAGTCCTGCATGGCCAACTACACCCCGGCGGCAACGTGCCGTTCCGCTTTTCATGGGAAACGCTGGTACAAACGGGCATGAGTACAAAGGATTTTATTGCCCCGTCCGGCTTCGATTTCCGGCAAAGCCGCGTTTTCCGTGTGGGAGGCACATGGGGCGCGGCTTCTTATATGCAGATTATGGCCTCGGAGCTATCCGACCGGCTTTTGCGTGAACTGTTTGAAATGGACGCTGAAATGACAATCACCATGCACATTCAGGCGGTAGACCAGACAAAGGCGATAAAAACCGTAAAAACCAAGCTTACCGATATTGATAAAATGAAGATGGACGAGCAGAAAAAGGCAGTCCGGGCCGGGTATGATATGGACATTTTGCCGCCCGACCTTGTGACGTTCTCAAAGGACGCGGCGGCTCTGCTCCAAGACCTGCAAAGCCGGAACGAGCGTATGTTTTTACTCACGTTCCTTGTGGTGAACACCGCCCCAACCCGGCAACAGCTTGAAAACGACATTTTCACGGCGGCGGGAATCGCCCAGCAGCACAACTGTTTACTCAAACGGCTGGACTTTCAGCAGGAGCAGGGATATATGTCATCCTTGCCGCTGGGATATAACGGGATAGAGATACAGCGCGGTATGACTACATCCAGCACCGCGATTTTCGTTCCCTTTATGACCCGCGAATTACGCATGACCGGAGAATCCCTGTATTATGGCATGAACGCGCTTTCCCACAATATAATCATGGCAAACCGGAAAAAGCTGAAATCAGCCAACGGGCTTTATCTCGGCTCAACCGGAAGCGGAAAATCCTTTGCGGCCAAGCGCGAACTAATCAACGTCTTTTTATCCACAAAAGACCGCATTATCATTGTTGACCCGATGGGAGAATACGCGCCGCTTGTGCGGAGGCTCGGCGGTCAGGTGATCAAAATATCCCCGGACAGCACGTTAAAACATTTCATCAATCCGATGGACATTCAAATGAGCATGGCCGACGAGGAAAGCTCACTTTCAATGAAAGCGGACTTTTTGTTATCCCTGTGCGAACTGATTTTAGGCGGCAAGGACGGCTTACAGCCTGTGGAGCGCACGGTCATTGACCGTTGTGTCCGCATGGTTTACCGTGAAATCGCGCTGGGAATCAGCGGTAAAATGCCCTTGCTTGAAGATTTGTATAAGCTCCTGTGCGAACAGCCGGAGCCGGAGGCAAAACGGATTGCGACCGCTCTTGAACTGTACTGCACCGGCTCCCTCAATCTGTTTAACAATCATACAAATGTCAGCCTTGATAAGCGCGTGGTGTGTATCGTGCTGAAAGGCATGGGCGAAAACCTACGGAAAATCGCCATGCACATTACAAACGAGCTGGTGACACAGGCAGTCAACAGCAATTTTACGGCGGGACGGGCTACATGGTGCTACTTCGATGAATTTCACATTTTGTTGCAGGACGCGTTAAGCGCGGGCTACTTCGTGCGCGTCTGGAAAATGCTCCGTAAAAAGGGATGTGTGCCGTCGGCGCTCACGCAGAATGTCAAAGACCTGCTTGCCAGCCGTGAAATCGAAAACATCCTTGAAAACAGCGACTTTATGATTCTGCTGGCACAGGCGGCGGGCGACCGGGCGATACTGGCGAAACAACTCGGTATCTCCGAACACCAGCTATCTTACATTTCCCACAGCCACCCCGGTGAGGGCCTTTTGTTTTACGGCAGTACGACCATCCCGTTTATAGACCGTTTCCCGCCCGGTGAAATCTACGATTTGCTCACCACGCGCCCCGAAGATATAGCGAAGGAGGCGCGGAATGAGTGAAAGCGGTCACGGCCCGAAACGCAGTACCCCCACTTCGGGCCAAGTTGGCCCGAAGTCCAATAGCGGAAAATTTCGCGAAAAAAGCAACATACCCTTACACTCCGAACGCTTACATCAAGGCGCGGATTCCTCCGGCTTTGCCGCCCATACGGAAAAGAAACAGATCCGGCGCATGGAGAAATCCGCATACCGGGCCGAAAAAACGGGCGCGAAGCTGGAAGCGGCCACGGCAAAGCGGAATAAGCAGAAACCACCGAAGAATCCCGGCGTTTTGAAATCCCTGCGCCGGGCGGCGGGATTTGAGCTATACCGCTATGCCCACGGGAAAATCCATCAAGTGGAGCATGAAAACGTCGGCACGGAGGCCGCCCACCGGACAGAGCTTGCCGGGGAAAGCGTTATCCGTGGCGGTACGCGCTTTATTAAAAAGCGTAACCGCACCCGTCCGGCCCGGCGCGTCCGCAAGTGGGAAAAGCGCGATATTAAAGCCAAAGCGGATTTGCAGTATAAAAAAGTAGTGCAGGAGAAGCCGCAACTAAATAAAAGCGCCTTTTCCCGGTTCGTGCAAAAACAACGTATTAAACGAAAATATCAAAAACAGGCACGTCAGACGGCCAAGCGCGGCGCACAGGCGGCAAAGAAAAC
>DOZQ01000058.1:0-6711 GCA_003517915.1 Oscillospiraceae bacterium
AGCCTGCTGACTTGAAAACTTTGTTTTCAAGTGGTTTGGATATATAAAAATTTGCTTGGGGGAAACAAAATGAAAAAGTGTTTGTCAGTATTATTGATTCTCATACTTTGTGCATCAGTTTTAGTCGGCTGCGGCGAAGGCGGTGGAGGCGCCGGTTCTACTGGACTTAGCGGCAAATATATCATCACCTCTATGGATGAAAACGGCGTTGTAACGGATTTGGCAGAAATGGAAAGCATGTTTGAGCAAATGGGTATGAAGCTGGAAGACGCCATGTATCTCGAATTCAAGTCTGACGGTAAATTTGACATGACAATCTTTGGTGAAACCGTGAGTGGCACATACACATCTGAGGGGAATACCGCAACTCTTGCCGTAGACGGCGAGAGCATCAATGCGACGATTAACGCAGGCGAAATTTCCCTTGAACAGGATGGCACTAAAATGGTATTCAAAAAGAAATAACCAAAACCCATGCCATACCCCTGCAACCAAAAGTCCTTTACAGCGAGCGAAACGAGTGTGCAAGTAAGCATAACCGTTTCGCTCGTTTGAGATTATACTAATCACCGATGATACGAAAGGAGGAAAAGCATGCGAAATATTGTTTTATTAATGCTGCGTAAGCCTGTTGCACAGGGTCTGATAAGTAATCTTGAGGGTATCCCAGAAATTCGCCTGTTTTATGAAAACGATTATTCCAAAGCTAGTAACCTCATCTATAAAAACAATGCTAATATAGCTCTTGTCGAGATCGCGGAAACAGGTGAATATGACGTTTATTATTGTCTTGCGCTTTGTGCGAAATTGCGGATGTCAAAATGTAAGCTGCTGCTTTTATGCCCCGAACAGGATGAATCCACTATAGCGGCAGCAGTGAACGCCAAACAAAAAGGCTATATTGAAGACTTTATATTTTATGATGCTTCCATTGATTATTTAGCATCCAAACTTTTAGCTACATAATCAACTCTCAAATTTTCGGTAATTAAAAGAAGGCAAGACTTTTTATTTGACCTCAATAGGAAAATATCGTATAGTCAAACCACTTATATATAAAACATGTCTTTTCATCCTATTGGTGGTATCAAACTTCACGGAACACTCCAGAGAGGCGGGGAAAGAGACCCAGACTGCTGCACCTGCCTTCATTGCGTGCAAACGCAAAGCGGACACCTAGCGCAACCGTTTCAAGATTAGCAAAGCCGCGACAAAATTGCTTTTGTCGCGGCCTTGTTCTGTTTACTTGCTAAGATTTAAAGCACCGGATATTTTACCTGTCTGCTTCCGGATCAATTCGTTATTCGGGATTTACAACATCGATTCTGATTCGTTTCGGCAGCCAAGTTGACAGAGGATCGGCGTTTTTGACAATTACCTCGAAGTAATCTCCTGTAAAGTCTCTGGCCAGTTTAACAAGTCCCGTCTGATCAATACTAAGCCCCTGCATGGTGTATTCCTGCGGAATCTCCCACACGAGATTCGGGTCAAGCGGCAGCGGGAAGCGGTCTTCCGCCGAGTGAATCACACGAGCCGACAACTGCATCTCGTCGTCCGGATCACTGAGCTCGGCCGGGCGAACCATATCCCTTGCGCCACTTATCTCATAAGTGATGAGCGGGCTTTCTTCGTTGACGGTATAGATCTCGAGATCCTCAATCCAAACCTCGGCGGTTGCGTTGCCCTCGGTCAGGAAGAACACCGGCCAGTTAACCGTGTTGGAGGTCACTCCGGTGCGGATTGCGGAGTATTCACCGGTAACCTCGTCTCCCTGAGCGTTGGTATAGCGTATGTACGCGGTGACCCTGTGTCCGCTTGGATCCGGAGTCTCGGTGATCCACATCTCATAGTAGGTGTCGCGTCTGAGACCTGTAGCACCCTCAAATGTCGTGACCTGCGCTGAAGCGTTCTGTCCCGCCGTAGCCGTCGAATAGCCAAGTGAGCCGTTGTTGTTCGTTCCAGTGCCGGAGAATTGCACCTTAATCACTTCGTTGGCGTTGCGCGCTTCCTGATTGCCGTCACGGAAGGCTATTGCGAACACGCCCGAAACCGGTTTGAACTTGGCGTACATAACCATGGTGCGTCCCGCAATATTTGTCGTGTTCTGATTTTCTACTCCGACAAACGCATCGCCTACGGCGCTGCCTCCGGAGCCGGAGAAGTTTTTATGCACATAGACCTTCTTGTCGGTCGCCGGATCTAGCTGTACCTTGTCGGCGGTGACGCCTTCTGTACCCGCCGGGGGATTACCCGGATTAGCGAGCCTTCTTCCCGGATAAAGTCCGACAAACGGAAGATCTCCGCGCTGACCGGCGCCCGTACCAGTTGGAGTGTTATTGATGTAATAGAAATAATGAGCGTGGCTGCCCATGGTGAACGACTTGCCGAGCACATCCCCGAGCGGGAAGGTCTGAATGTTTATTGGAGCTTCCCACGCCGCCGGCCTGTGGTCGTCAAAGTCATTTTCAACCATGAAATCAATGGTATAAACCTGCGTCGCGCCATAATCGTTTGTCACTGTTATTCTTGCCGACATGTCTTCCTCCGTCGGCTGGACTATGGTGACATCGCCGGCGTCAAGTCCCGCAGCCAATGTCACGGCTACCACCGGAATAACTCCTGTCGGAACCGACGCCGTAAAGCTGCGCAGAATCTTGTTGAATCCGGGCATCGCCCCTCCGTTTACGGTAATTCCTGTGATGAAGTCCAAATCGCGGATGAAATTGACCTGATAGCTTGTTTCGTCCTCGCCCAGACTGGCGTCGATTCTCGCGAAAAACTGCGTATTAGACGCCTGAGATATGCTGGAGGTTACCCCGTCATAGGTGGTCGCGGTCACAACCGGCCAGGGATCATTCGCGCCGAGCGGATAATCGTAGGACCTGACTTTTTCCTCAAAGTCCGCCAAAGGAGTTCCGTCTACAGAAATACCCGAAACCATCGGAGGCAGAACTTCCGCGACCGGAATTTCTTTGGACAGCGCCATCGGGTCGGAATTTGCGAACAGCGGCATCAGCGTGTACTTGCTCTCAAGCAGGCTGAGGCCCTCGGTGTTTTCAAGTCTCGAGCCGTCGCCGACGGTGCCGTTCGTATACATCTTGGCATACTGCGGGTTGTGGCTCCAGTCAAGGTTGCCAACGCCCTTCTGATGATGCAGCAGACGCAGAACGACATCCTCGGATTTTACCGCCTGATAGGGATAGCGGCTCTTGCTGCGCCATGTGGACATGTTCTTGGGCTCGTAATGCAGAGCCACAGCCTCCATCGGCTGTCCCTCATAGTCCGCTTCGTAGGTCATAGACGCGAGCAGACCCACGCCTTCCGCGTTGCGCAGAGCCAGCCAGCGTACGTCGGTCATGTTGCCGGTCTCCTGCAGGCGGAGGTAAGGATGGAAGCGGTCTTCAACCGTGCTTGACCACTTGCCGATGGGATTGCTGCCCTTGCGGTCCCAATAGGTTTCGCCCGGGCCGCGACCGTACCATGTAAGCTGTTCATACTCGGCGGGAACCTTCATCCACATACCGACTTCACCCAGCTCGCCGTTCGAGCCTGAAGGGGTAAGCTTGGTTGCGACGTCGATTCTGCCGTTGCCGTATACCGTATAAGTAACCGCGTATCCGCTACCGTTTTGCAGCGTAGCACTGACGTTTATGACGGTGCTGCGGGTGTCGGCGACCGTGGTGACGTTTACACCGGTCATGTTTTCACCCTGCTCGTACCATCTGGCGTCATAAGCTTCTCCCTTGGTTCCCCAGCCGCTGCCGCCTACGCCGACGTTCTGGTCGGTTTCGGGACGGAAGAAGGAACCTACAGGAGCCCTGGAGATGAGATCGTTGCCATCCACATTGTAGGTGGTCATAAGGCCGCTGGCCTTGTTGAACGCAACCGTGAAGGGTTTGTTGTCGGGGGTGGTTCCGGTAATGGTTACAACGCCGTTCTCATCGTTCGTAGTAATGGCGTTCATGTTCTTAATGGAAACGTTCTTGTCCTCGCCCTTTAATTCGGGCAGCCTGAACTGCTCCTGACCCTGAACGTATCCGGCATCGGCCCACAGCTCATCCTGCTTTAATTTGTATTCGATGTTGACAAGATATTCCGCGCCGGGCTTGGTTTCCGGGTCTTCATAGGGTATGGTAATAACCTTTGTCGAACCGGTATTTTGCATTCCCTGCGCGGGAGGCAGGTTGACCTGCTCGGCCAGCGAGCCGCTCTGGATGACCACGCCGTCTTCAAGCAAAGCCCAGGTGATGTCATAGTAGTTCGCGTTTTTGAACCTGTTGTTGTTGGTTATGCGCACCTGCTTGGCCTCATTCAGCCTGTTGATGCTGTTGACCTTGTCCATTTCAGTGCGGCCAGCTATCTGCGTGAATTTAAGTTCCTGATATTCCTGCTTGACCTCGTCGGCGCCCGGGTTCCATGTGCGGTCGGGACGGATAAAGCCGTTTACGCAGAAGTTAAGGTTGCCTGAATTGTTAATCCAGCTGTTGTCAAAACCGAAGAAGAGGTCGTCCTCTGTGAGTCCGGGGCCGCCCTGGCCGCCCTGAGCCGCGTTCGGAATCGAATTCTTGGGAGTGTAGGCCGACTGCTCGACATAGTCCCAAATAAAGGAGCCTATCGTGCGGTAGCTGGATTCCATCGGCTCGATATAGCGCCAGTAGTCGCCAGTCGTGTTGCCCATTGAGTGCTGGATTTCCATCGTCAGGTACGGCTTGGTTCTGGTATTGTTAACCGCTCCCCAACTGGTGTTTCTCGAATCGCCGCCGCCGCCCTGGCCGGGATACATTTCGCCGTGTATGTCTATACGTCTGGAACCGTTGCTCTGCTGCAGATGAATTGGTCCTTCGGGATCAAATTTCTTGACTATGGTGATCATGCGGTTGAAGTTGCCGGCGGTTGCGGGATCGACCGTTTCGCTTTGGTAAACCGGATCGGTCGCGTCAAAGCCGCACTCGTTGCCCAGCGAATACATGACGACCGACGGGTTGTTTCTGTCGCGCATGACCATGTCGGACATACGGTCGAGCATCGCGTTTTGGAAACGCCTGTCGTTGCCGGGGAAGTCGCGGTCAACTTCGTTAGCGTAGGTCTGGTCGTTGGGGATATCGTTCGTGCGCCCGTTATGGGTTTCGACATTGGCCTCGTCCATAATATAGGCACCGTACTCGTCGCAAATCTCGTAGAAGTGCGGGTCGGACGGATAGTGGGAGGTACGGAAGGAGTTTACATTGAGCAGCTTGGCGTTCTGCACGTCCTTGACAAGAACGTCGTAAGGCACATGGTGCCCGCCCCTGGGATCCGCCTCGCCGCGGTTTACGCCGTAGAATTTTATCGGCTGGCCGTTTATCGTCATTGTAGAGGAGGTTGTGCCCTTATTGTACAAAGCGATTTCGCGGAAGCCTACGCGCTTTGAAACTGCCTGCTGGGTAATGCCGTTTTCGTCCTTAAGCTCCATAACAAGCGTGTAAAGGTTCGGGAACTCGGCGGACCACAGCTTGGGGTTCGACACGGTCGTCTGCATGGCAACCTGGGTTCTCGCGCCTTGTGCAAAATCGCCGGTGTCGCCGGTCATGGATGCGGTCAGGGTGCCGTCCGCGTCGTAAAGTGACGCCGTTACCGAATAGCCCTCGGCGTCCGCGCCGGAGGTGTTCTCGACGTCGACCGTCAGTTTGGCGAGGGAGGACATGTAAGTGCCCTGAGTCGGGAATTCGGTATTGAAATTATAATCGAAAATAGAAACCTTGGGCTGCTTGGTGATGTAAACGTCGCGGTGCATTCCTGCGTAATACAGCGTATCCTGATTTTCGAGCCAGCTACCGGTGGTAAACTTATAGACCTGGGTCGCTATAAGGTTGCGTCCCGGCACAAGCAGGTCGGTGATGTCAAACTCAGAGGAGGTAAAGCTGTCCTCTCCGTAGCCTACGGCCTCGCCGTTGACATAGAGGAAGAAGCCCGCTTCTACTCCTAAGAACGAGATGATGAAACGGTTGTCCGCAAGATCTTCAGCAGCGATATCCACATATCTCATATAGGTGCCGACCGGATTGCGCTGTGCCGGCTGACCGCCGTTAAGGCTGGCGCCTGTACCGCCGATAGTAGCTACCGTCCACGGGTAAGCCGTATTCGCGTACATCGGCCAGTCGAGCTCGCGGCCCTTCCACCCGGCATACTGCATGTTGGTCTGCCAGCTTGACGGCACGGTAATGTCGAAATATCCGGTTTCGGGGATTTCTGTGACACCCGTGATGTCCGGCTTCCCGTCGGTCGCCGGGTCGCTTGTACGGCGGGAATGGTGAGCCACCCAGTTGAATTTCCATGTGCCGTTAAGCAAAATGACATCGTCTGAATTGTCTTCTGCGAGTTTAAGCGTCGGGTTCGCTTTGGCCAGCTCAGCGCTGCCAAACGGGATTATCATCGCGCGCGAATCAAGCTGATTGACCTGAGCGACGGTTATTTCGTTCCACTCGTTTCCGGTTACCGGATCGCGAAGAGGCGCCGTGTAATAGAACATGACCTCATCGGCGGTCTCGCTTGCCGGAGCGAAGGCGAAAATGTCAAAGCTTGCTATTGAAACTGTGACCGCACCCGCGGTTACCTCCGAAAGGGCAAGAGTCCATTCGGTGCCGCTGCCGGTCAGCGCGCCCTTGACGGCGCGGGCCGGGCTGAGCGTAATGACGTCGGCGGTAAGTCCGATTACGGGTTTGTCAAACACAA
>DOZQ01000058.1:6732-8447 GCA_003517915.1 Oscillospiraceae bacterium
TTGACGCAGAGCTCAACCCTGTCTGCGCCGTAGGACGCGGGCTCAATAAGGAAGTTTTCAAAGTCCGCAACCGAAACGGTGACTTCACCCGCAGTGACATCCGTCACTGCCAGCGACCAGTTGGTACCGCTGCCGGTCAGTGCGCCCTTGACGGCGGCATCGGCCGGAGTGATTGTGATATCGTCGGCGGTAAGTCCGGTTATGGGTTTGTCAAACACAAGATCGATTTTTGTGGTCGTGGCGGTGCCGGTCGCGCCGTCCGCCGAGGCGGTGAAGGTGACTTCTTCGATCTTGGCACGGCTTTCCCCAGCGCACAGCGGTATATATGTATCAGCGTCCCATAAAAACGCCTTTACGCTTTGGCTGTTCGGGACACCCTGCGCCGTAAGGCTGGCTGTCACGATTGGCGCTCCGGCGGCTACGGCAAGAGCTTCGGTCTCTAATTTTTCCGCTTTGAGCAGCATTCCGTTTTCGTCGTAGAAAGCGAGTATTCCCAAGGCGTTAATGCCGGTCGAATCAGCGGCTCTCGCGACGGTAAAGTCGGCGGTAACCGTGCCGTTTCCGGTTCTTTCAAGCTCGATGGCGGCCATGTCCTCCGACACGGCGGCGGGAGCTAATGTGAGGCGCAAAGTTGGAATCATGGAAGCGTCGGCGCCGCTGAGGCCGCCGGTGCTGCCGCCCTCTTTGCTGACGAAATATATGACGTTTCCGCTTCCCTCTTGGTTGACGGCAAGATTCAGGACAGTGTCGGCATCCGATATGCCCGAAACGACGGAGGTTATATCGGTTACGATATCCTGATTGGTGTTGCCAAGATTGTTGTTTGGCATGGCGCTCGATTTGCCGCTGCCGTTATTCGAGTTCCAGTTGTTTGTACCGGAACCGAGCATGGTAAAGACTTCCGATCTCGCAACTGCTGTTTCCGCAGTTGCGGGCACAAAAATACCGTTGTCAGGATCTCTCATGTAATTATAAGAAGATCTGTCGTTGTCTCCGCCCGCGACGGAATGATCGTTCGCTTCGTTCCAGTTATTGCTGACGCGGCGCACGACAAGATTCGCGGTGGTTTCCCTGTCGCTGTAGCGTCTGTTGAACTGTCTCATTATAAGCTCGGCCTTTTCCACATTCGACTCCGCGAGTTTTGCCCGCAAATCCTCTGAAAGACTGAACTTGAGGAAGGAGGACGAACCGTCGATAGTGGTAACTTGTCCTCCGGTGTAAAGCTCACCGAACAGACCCATGGTAGGATCCGGGTTACCGGTGTCACTGCCCGGTCTCGTTACCTTTAAAAACCGTGTGTTGCCGTATACAAATGGTGCCTGGGTGTTCCACATCTGAAAATGTGCGTCCTCACTTACCGGAATATTGATGACCTCCGGTTCGGCGGCCGCCAAAACCTGTCCTTCACTTTGTGCATCCGGCCCGGTCGTTGCGGCCGAGGCGCTCATTGGCATACCGCCGAAAAAAGTGAGTACCATAATAAGCGTCAGCAGCCAACCTGTGACGCGCAGAACTTTTCGGCTTTTTAAACCATTGGATATAAGCCTTGTCATTTTCTGACCCCTTTCAAAAACGTTCTTTTGTTTTCTTACAAACGAAGTATATTCCGTCTGTATATCCGTGCGGATTATTTCGTCACTACAAACGCATCGATGTCAATGGCATTGCCGCTGGCCAGGAAATACCTGTCCCCGGTAACCCTGATTGTCAGAGTA
>DOZQ01000040.1:0-376 GCA_003517915.1 Oscillospiraceae bacterium
CCCTCCGAGTGGATATTGACGGGGAAAGTGGCTGCGGACAATTTATCGAAAGAGCTTGCCGACAAAATGAAGGGTTTGAATGAAGCCGATCTTCGTTCAGTAGCGGCGTACCTTGACACATTAAAGAAAGGGGGCGGGAACGAATGACCCAACATCCGATTCTCCTTGAGAACGAGGGCAAGCGGCTGACGCTAAGATTGCCGCTGCTGATTTGCTTTTCCATGTTCAACGCATGGCAAATGGGGATGATCTACTTTTCGTCGCAGAGCCTTTCGGTGGATGGCCGTGTGGCCACGCCCATGTCGGAGAGCCTCACCACACCTCTGGCGGCGGCGGGCTATGTTTTTTCCATCCTGGTGATGATATTTCTGCCCCG
>DOZQ01000040.1:502-1229 GCA_003517915.1 Oscillospiraceae bacterium
TTTCTGAAAAGACCGCCCTTTTGCATGTTACGGTCGCATACGCGCCTGCTATCTTAATACCCGCGCTGTTGCAGAACGATTTTATCAAAACGCCGTTCTGGATATTCCGGCTGTTCGCCGTAATCGCCTGTGTTATGCAGATGTATTTTTACTTTAGGCTTCCGGGCAAGTCTTGGCCGCGATATGTTAAAAAGACGGATAATCTTGTCTGCCCCAAGAATCTTTTTGCAGGGGTCTATTTAATGGTGGGACTCACCGCCTTAATGACCCTGTTTTCCATTTCCATTTCAGAAACTATAACGCATGGCGTGTTTACAACATTTTTATCAAGCGCATTTTTCTGTATTTGCGTATATTCATTGTGGAGATTCAAAGGAATTAATCCGGTACGCTGTGCTTTTGTGTTAATCGGGATGTCCGCGCTTGGGTTTGTACTCGCTATCGCCCTGCCCTATGTTCCGGCGTTGTCGCTACCGGCCTGCATCTTGCTTGGGGCGGGTTTTACTGGTCTTGCGATTCAATCGTTTTACGGCGTCCTAATGGCGAAACGCTATCCATCGCGGTTCATCGCTGCGGGGTTTATCGGGCTTTGCCTCGTCGCAGTCTTAGTACATGCTGTTCTGCTGGAATTGCTGCGGGATAGCCCAGTTCTAATGCATACAGCCTATCTTGTGGTATCTGTGGCATTGGTTGTGATATTCTTCATGGTCATGCCGTATCTGCTCTA
>DOZQ01000040.1:1366-2967 GCA_003517915.1 Oscillospiraceae bacterium
ACGCGGCACACCTTTTCTGATCTGACTCCGAGGGAATATGAACTTGCCGACTGTATCATGCGGGGGCTGCACAGGGCGGAAATTTCGCGGGAAATGGGAATCAAGCCGGACACTATCAGCAAATACCGCAAGTCAATTTACAGCAAATTAGGAATTTCCAAGCAGCATGAGTTGTTTGCGCTGGCCGAACAGCTTGAGCGAAATCCTGCTGATAAATGAAATATTATCCCCGGCAGGCTGGGCAGACGGGTTGCTTATTCTCTGGAGCGCAATCCTCACATACCGTCTTGCCGCAGACCGTACATTTTCTAAAGGTGACGAGCGCCTCCCTGTTTGCCCGCTCATAGGCGTCCTCATGCTCGGATTCCCAAATCAGCTTTTGCGCCTCGGTAAAATCTTCAACCCTTTCCGGCGCGTCCGGCACGGAAAACGGAATAGGTACGATTCGATATTTTGCGCCGCAATAATCACAATAGAACATAAACTGGAATTTCAACGCGCCGGATAAATCGTCAATCTTCTTTGTTACGCTTGGAAGTCTGCCGCCGTTTTCCATTTGCCCCGTATCCTTTCTACATATTCTTCGGCGGCGCTGACGGACTTGGCACATATTTCAGTTCCGCCGCCTTATAACCTTTCCTTTTTACGGGGCGCACACGGCGTTTGCAGCCGACGCAGCAAATTCGCGCCATATCCCCGTCACGATCCTTTTTATAAACCGTGCATTTATCGCAGACATAGCTTCCGCACATGGGGCATAGAAAAAAATGATCCAGCGCCTCATAGTTAGCACGCTCAAAGGCTTTCGCGTGTTCTTGACGCCATAGCAGCTTTCGCAGCCGTTCCCCCTCGGCAGTATCCGGCGGCGGCCCCCGGTCGGCGCATTCCAGAGGCGTTGCGCTGAATACCTCTCCGCAAACATCACAGTAGAAATCAAAGCGGAAGGTTTTTTCGTCCGACCTGTCGCTGTATTCTCGGGTGTAGGATTTGAACACATCTTCACCGCCTTTCACGCGCACAGCTTCTTCTACCCTTAAATTTTACCTCCCAAAGCCCGTTTTGGCTACCTAGTAGTTCTACTAGGTTTTACGGTTTTAAGCGGTTTTTCGCAAAAAACACCCCGCAAGTTTTCTCGCGGAGCGTTCAGGGCATACTCGGTTCTCGTTTTTCCTCGGGCTGCTCGGAGACGCCGAACAGACTGAACAATTCGGCGCGGCTGTTGATGCCGAGCTTCTTATACAGATTCGCAACATGAAAATTGACGGTGGATTCCTTGATGGAAAGCTCTGCGGCAATCATGCGGGAAGTATTGGCCGCCAGCATCCGAACGGCGATCTCTTTTTCGCGCCGGGTCAGGTTATATTTTTCAAAGCGGTCAGCTTCGTTGATTTTCTCCCGAAGTATCTGCATGTCGCTCTTGTGTAAATCGCTTAACCATATCGCAGAAAACAGGTATTTATAACTGTGTGGACTGGTCATCAGAAAGCCTGTAACAATGACAAGTACATAAACCAGCGTAGCATACGGAAGATATTGCGGGAAAAACGATTCCACGACCTCATCCGATACGGTCGTAATGGGTGAGAGGATGACAAAAATAA
>DOZQ01000040.1:3094-3225 GCA_003517915.1 Oscillospiraceae bacterium
GAATAAAAAGAAAAGGTTCCATATGTGCCAGACGCTCTGCCTGAGCAACACAAGCACAGCCACAAAAACCAATCCCGAGATTGCTCTTCCAACGGGATACAGGACAGAATTGCTTTGCTGACCGATATACG
>DOZQ01000242.1:0-2763 GCA_003517915.1 Oscillospiraceae bacterium
CGTACCGCATGGCAGAAGACCTTTTTGCAGCTCTCTGTCTCGGCGGGGTATTTAATAGCGCTCGCGCTGGGCGGGCTGAACAGAACATGGATTCCGTTTTTGGGATTTGTGGATGTAACAGTCGGCGCAGGACTGCTGTTTTGGCCCGCCTCGCTTATTTTTATCTACGGATTTGTAAACGCGGTCAACCTTACTGATGGTGTGGACGGACTTGCCTCCGCCGTGACAATGCTGGTATCGGCGTTTTTCCTGCTTATGGCGGGTTTTTTGGAGCAATACGCCGGAGTGAGCATAGTCTCGGCGGCTTTGGCGGGGGGCTGCGTGGGCTTCCTTATATGGAACATGCACCCGGCCAAGGTGTTTATGGGCGATACCGGCTCAATGTTTTTGGGCGGTATGGCGGTCAGCTTCGCATTTGCCATAGACCGGCCGATATTACTGTTTTTGGCGGGCATACTGTATTTGATCGAAGCGCTTTCGGTGGTTTTACAGGTGATGTACTACAAAAGAACAAAAAAAAGGCTGTTAAAGATGAGCCCGTTGCATCATCATTTTGAGATGTGCGGCTGGAAAGAGGAAAAAATCGTTTTGGTGTTTTCGGTAATAACCGTGGTTGGTTGTTTGGCGGGGGCTCTTCTTGTAATGTACGTTCCATAAGCTAAATGTCTTATATACTCAGAGCGATATTCGCTGCAATCAAATGGAGGTGATGCGTTTGGACGCGAATCACGGCGCTATCAGGCGGGAAATAACGGCGCGCAGGGCGCAGACCGAAAGAAAAAGGGTTGTGCGCAGCATTTTTCAGGCCGGACGTATGGATATAACATTTTTCACCCTTGTAATGATTTTATTGGTAATAGGTCTGGTAATGATGTTTTCGGCGAGCTTTGCCTTTGCCTATGAAATATATGGCGACAGCTACCACTTTATTTCAAAGCAGGTATCGTTCGCCTTTTTCGGCGTTCTGGCGATGTACGCCGCCTCCCGGGTGGATTATCACGTCTACCGCCGTTTCGCCTGGCTGCTTTATATTATCGCGGCGGTTTTATTGGTGGTAGTACTGTTTTTGCCGCCCATGCTTGACGGTTTTCACAGGTGGATTTACTCAGGCTCGTTCAATTTTCAACCGTCTGAAATCGCCAAATTTGCCGTCGTGATATTATTCGCGCATCTCATATCCAAAAACTACAAGGCAATGGAAAAATTCTCTTACGGCGTGTTTTTCTTTTTAATACTTCTTGTCGCCATCTGCGGGCTTATAGTAGTCGAGCCGCATCTTTCCGCGACTCTGCTCATCTTTTCCATGGGTATTGTAATGATGATCGTGGGCGGGATAAAGCTGCGCTGGGTAGCGCTTGGCGGCATAGGCGGGCTTGCGATAGGCGCCATAGCCATATTCAGCGGCATCGTCGATTACGGCGGTGACCGCATTCAGTTTTGGATAGATCCGTGGGCCGCGCCCATGGACGAGGGATATCAGACCATACAGTCGCTTCTGGCAATCGGTTCGGGCGGATTTTTGGGACGAGGGCTTGGGCAGTCGCGCCAGAAATACCTGTGGGTGCCCGAACCCCACAACGATTTTATCTTTTCAATTGTCTGCGAGGAACTTGGTCTTATCGGTGCGCTTGTAATCATTGTGCTGTTCGCGCTGCTGGTTTGGCGTGGCTTTGTTATAGCTATGCGCGCGCCGGACAAATTCGGTACGCTGATAGCAATAGGACTTACGTTTCAGGTCGGCTTGCAGGCTGTGCTGAACATGATGGTAGTTACCAACACCGTGCCCAACACCGGCATCAGCCTGCCGTTTTTCAGCTACGGCGGTACGGCGCTGCTAATGTTGTTAGCTCAAATGGGGATAATCTTGTCAATTTCGCGAAGCAGCACGGTCGAAAAGACATAACAAGCGCCGAGCGTCTGAACCCGAAAAAATGACTAAGGCTTAAATATTTTCTAAGAACTTTTTTTGGAGCAGCGAGGACGAACGGGGCGTGCCGATTGTATGTGAAGATTTAGGCGAAGCGCCGTAATCGTCTGCGTGTGAAAATATTATATCTTAAATATAATATTATGTAAATAAAAATTATGTAAACAAAAATCCAGGGAGGAAACCGCCTTGCATATTTTATTCGCCGGCGGGGGAACCGCAGGGCATATTAATCCCGCCATAGCGGTGGCAGGATATCTGAAAAGCCGTCATCCCGGCGCTAAAATCAGCTTTGTCGGCACAAAGAGCGGTATGGAATCGGAGCTTGTGCCGCGCGAGGGTTATGATTTTTACATCGTCGACGTGGCCGGATTTCAGCGAAAGCTGAATTTCACCAATTTAAAACGGAATTTTTCCGCGGCGGCAAAGCTGCTGGGCTCTTCGGCTCAGTCAAAAAAACTGCTTCAGGAGCTTGCTCCCGATGTGGCGATGGGAACAGGCGGTTATGTAAGCGGTCCACTTTTGCGCAAGGCCGCCCAGATGGGGATAAAAACCGCTATCCATGAACAAAATGCTTTTCCCGGTGTAACCACAAAAATGCTGGCGCCGCGCGTGGACGCGGTCATGCTTGCCATGCCGGAGGCGTGGCGTTATTTGAAACCAAAAAGCGCGTTCACAGACGCCTTTCCGGGTGATTATTCCTACACCGAAAACGGGTGTGTTATCACAGGCAATCCCGTGCGCGAAAGCGTTATGAAAATGAAAAAGCGGGACGCCAGACAGGCTCTGGGACTTGATGGGCGGCCTATGATCCTTTCGTTCGGCGGAAGTCTCGG
>DOZQ01000242.1:2770-3280 GCA_003517915.1 Oscillospiraceae bacterium
TCCGGCAAATATTATCATTACCATGCCATAGGCAAATACGGCATGGACTGGATGCCCGGTCTGTTGCATAGCAAGGGCGTCGATTATGAATCGCTGCCGCAGCTGCGTGTAAGCGAATACATAAACGACATGGATTTGTGTATGGCCGCAGCCGATCTTGTAATATGCAGGGCGGGAGCAATAACCCTGAGTGAAATCCAGATACAGGGCAAGGCGTCTATCCTTATTCCGTCACCTAATGTGGCGGAAAATCATCAGTACCACAACGCGATGACCCTGCAAAGGGCTGGTGCGGCGGTCGTTATTGAAGAAAAAGAGTTGACAGGAGAGAGGCTTATATCCGAAGCGGAGCGGCTGCTGAGCCACCCTGAGATTCTAAATGAAATGGGACAAAACGCGCAAAAAAAGGCGATTTATGATGCAAATGAGCGTATTTATTCGGTTATTATGAGGTTATGCGGCCAGATGAAATGACACAAATCCGTTCGCTTTCGCATAAGATAAAATGCA
>DOZQ01000242.1:3456-6213 GCA_003517915.1 Oscillospiraceae bacterium
GCATTTGGGCTGTCATGTCAGCCGTGAGGGCGGAACGGTTACCGTTGATACCAGAAATCATGACGGCTATGAGATTCCGTCATATCTTATGCGGGAAATGCGTTCGTCAATAGTGTTTTTAGGCGCGATTGTGGCAAAGCATAAACGAGCCCGCCTTTCTTTTCCGGGAGGGTGCGAGCTTGGACCCCGCCCTATAGACCTGCATTTGGCGGCACTTAGGCAGATGGGCGTAAAAATTGACGAGCAGCACGGTTATCTTGACTGCCGCGTCGACGGAAGCCTGCGCGGCGCGGTAATAAATCTTGCGCTGCCGAGCGTGGGCGCCACCGAAAACATATTGCTCGCGGCCTCTACGGCCAAAGGCACAACCGTTATCCATAACGCGTCGCGTGAACCGGAAATAAATGATTTGGCCGAGTTTCTAAACGGCTGCGGCGCGAATATACGCGGGGCGGGCGAAAGCGTGATACTAATCGATGGCGTAAAGGAGCTTTACGGCGGCGAACACCGCTGCATACCCGACCGTATTACGGCGGCTACATACATGTCTATGGCGGCGATGACAGGTGGGAGCCTTATGCTGCGGGAGGTGATACCCGCGCACCTTTCCCCGGTGATACCCTGCTTTGAGGAAGCGGGATGCGAAATATCAACTCGGGGCGAAAATCTGCTTATAAAGGCACCTGAGCGCCTTAGACGTGTTCACACCGTGAGAACGATGGCGTATCCAGGCTTTCCGACCGACGCGCAGCCGCCAATTATGGCGATGACCTGCCTGGCCGACGGCACAAGCATGTTTGTGGAAAATATTTTTGAAAATCGCTATAAGCATGTCAGCGAGCTTATAAGGCTGGGCGCGCATATCAAGGTGGAGGGCAAGGTGGCGGTCGTAGAGGGGGTTTCCGCGCTTACCAGCGCCTCGCTGGAGGCGACTGACCTTAGGGGCGGGGCGGCGATTACCGCAGCGGCGCTTGCCGCTCAGGGAGTTTCGGAGATAGAAGGGGTCAGTCATATCGACCGGGGTTACGAGCGATTTGAAGAAAACCTCCGCTCGATAGGCGCTAAGATCACAAGGGAGAAAAGCGTCAAGAACGTATAAAATTATCCGGGGAGTTAAAATGGACATAATAATAAGGGAATATTCCGCAAAAGATATAGCGGTTATCGCCGACATCTGGAATGAGGTCGTAGAAGAGGGAAACGCCTTCCCTCAGACCGAAGGCTTGAGCGAAAGCGCCGCCGCCGATTTTTTCTCGGAGCAGTCATTTACCGGGGTCACCGAAGATAAAACCACTGGTGAGATTTTGGGAATATATATTTTGCACCCGAACAATATAGGGCGCTGCGGACATATTTCAAACGCGAGTTACGCGGTAAAATCCTCGGCGCGGGGATTACATATAGGCGAAAAAATGGTCAGGCACTGCATAGTCAAGGGAAAAGAGCTCGGATTTAAAATCCTGCAGTTCAATGCTGTGGTAAAAACCAATTACGGCGCTGTTCATCTCTATGAAAAACTGGGGTTCGTTCGGCTGGGCAATATTCCCGGCGGATTTTTGATGAAAGATGGAAGCTATGAGGATATAATTCTGTTTTACCTGACGCTATAGCCGCTTACTTATTTTACGCTGTTTATACATAATATTATTTTAAAAAGGATGTGAAAACCGTGCGGGAATCCGGAAACCATGCGCCGCCGGGGCGTTCTTCCGGTTACCCCGCGCGAGGAGAACGTCCGGGGAATTCGGATAAACGAAACCGGCAGCCGATAAAAAACGAGCCGGCGCGCTCCCGTGAGATAAGTTACGGAGAAGTGCGCGAAACGACGAAAAAAGCCGCGGGAAAAGGCAGGCCGGAGCCGCAGTCCCGGGGTGTTCCGTCTTATTCCCGGCCAAACAACCCGCCGGAGCGAAGGACGCCATCATACGGTGCCCAGCGGAAAAATCCGCCGGAGCGAAGAAAGACGGATTCATCGTACGCTTCGTCCCCCTCGGAGAGGATTCCGCCCTCCGATTTTCGGCAAAGTCAGTCCCGCGCCGCGCCGACAGCGCCGAAACGGAAAAATCCGCCGGAAAAAGCGCAAATGCGGACTAAAAGAAAAAAACGCCGGGGCAATTATATCCTTATCTACTTAATGATTTTATTTATGGTTTTGGGGGCGGGAGCGACGCTCTCGCTGACCGTTTTGTTCAGAATAGAAAAGGTGGAGGTAAAGGGAGAATCCCGCTATGGCGAAGAGCAGATTATGGAAGCGGCGGAGGTGCCGCTCGGCGGGAACCTGATACGCTATAAACAGGAAGAGGCCGAGCAGGGGATAAGAGAAAGTCTTCCATATATAGAAACGGTGAAGGTAAGAAAAGTTTTGCCCGGCACGGTCGAGCTCACGGTGGAGGCCGCGGTCGCGGAGTTCGTATTTGATCATGGGGGCCGTTATCTGCTTGTGAGCGGCAGCGGCAGGGCGCTTGAATATACTGAAAATCGGCCGGAAAATCTGATAATGGTCACGGGCGCTAAGATTTTAGAGCCGGTGCCGGGACAAGCCCTGCCGTACGAGCGGGAAAATCAGCCGGAGCTTTTAAAAGCGCTGATAAATGAGATCAAGGGACAGGAATTCACCGGAATTGAGGCAATAGAAATCGGCGATTCCACCGAGCTTGCCCTGCGGTATGAAAACAGGATAACGCTGCTGCTTGGGACAAGCAATGATCTCAGCTATAAAATCAGCTTTGCTAAAAAGTTGCTTGAGGGGGAAATTGA
>DOZQ01000021.1 GCA_003517915.1 Oscillospiraceae bacterium
AAGACTCAGGGAAAAATATAAGCTGCATCGAAAACAGCTTGATCCACATGAAAAAGATCGTCTGGATGAGCTTATTTTAAACCGCATCTCCGGCCTGTATGAGTTTGGGCGCGGCACGCTGCTCAGCTATGTTTCGCTCAGCGGCGAGGTGGATACCACCCGCGCCATAAACCTTGCCCTGTCCTCAGGGATGCGGGTCGCGGTTCCGCTTTGCGTAAACAAAACTACCAACCTTGAGTTTTATTATATAGATTCACTGAGCCAGCTTCGTCCCGGCACCTTTTCGGTGCCCGAGCCCGACCCACGCGCGCATGAGCTTGTGACAGACCTCGGCGGCGGCATTTGTCTTATCCCGGCTTTATCAATAGACCGGGATGGTTACAGACTGGGCTACGGAAAGGGATATTACGACCGGTTTTTAACAAATTACCAAGGCTTAAAAGTAGGACTTTGCTACTCGGACTGCCTAAGATATCATCTCGAGCGCGGCAAGCATGACCGTCCGGTGGACGTTATAATTACCGAACGAATGATTAAACGCCTAAATAAACGTGTTTAGAACGACATGGTAAGATCGGTAACAGGAGGCCAGTATGGACAAAAATAACTCAGGCGGTTCGCCAGAGAACAATAAAAATCCGTTAAAATCAAAAAAACCATTTTCTTCCGCCAGTAACAGTGGAGAAATAGATGTTTTGTTGCGGGATATTCCTAATGCAGAACAGACTTCTGCTTTTCAGGATGAATATTCTCATACGGCTAAAAAAGAAAGCACACGCAGGCGTTCGCCCGACAGACCGCCGTATCGTGGCGGAGCTTCAGGGAAAACCACTGAAAAACCTTATTCCGCCCATGGAGATAAATCCGTGGATAGGTTTTCGGATATCTCATCATCCGGAAAATCCGGCGCTGAAAAACCGCCCGCGACACAGCGCTCAAAATCCGACAGGCCAGTTCGTTCAACCGCTGAGCCGGGCGGCCATTCCAAAAAACCGAAGCAGGAACGCTTCACGTCGGTAAAAGCCCCTGCAAAGCCTTCATCCGACACGGCGGAGCAGGAAGCGCTCACCTCCATAGACGACAATTATATCATTGAAAACACCGAACCGGATCAGGGCGAGGTGGTTTACAGCAAGGTTGCCATGCCCTCAAAAAACGCCGATGGGAATTCTATGCCCCTAAGAAAACCTCTTCCCGCAAGGCGTACACGCAAAAAACGTCTGAAAAAAAAGCGCAGCGGCTGCCTTTCTACTTTTTTATGGCTTTGCGGCATAGGGGTCGTATCAGTCGTCATTGCGATAGTCGTGCTTGTAGCTTTTTTGGATTTTACCGGCATCCATTTCGGCACAGGCCCCGATTCGCTTGAGGATCAGGAGATTGAACTCGTGCTGACACAAGGAATGGATCTTTCCGACATTGCCGTTTTGCTTAGAGAACAAGAGGTTATACGCTCTGAAATGCTCTTCAAGCTGTACGCTGAGCTCAAGGATTCCGAGAAGGATTTTAAAACCGGAGTGCACACCATCAACCGCAATGCGGGCTACTCCGGCATTTTGAGCGAGCTTCAAACCAAAGCGATTTCCTCGAAGGAAGTCAGCGTGACACTTGTAGAGCGCTGGAACGTGCGCGAGATTGTTGCGGAGCTGGTCGAGAAGAATGTTTGCACAGAGAAAGCTTTCATGGAAGCAATGCAAAACTCGACTTTCGATTATGATTTTATCGAGGACATTCCGACCGACGAGGTGTATTACCGCCTTGAGGGATATCTTTTCCCCGACACCTATTTCTTCTACGAAGACATCGTCGATGAAGAAAACGACGATGAGGAAGACCGCACCGCTGCCGCTGAGCGCGCGATTAAGAAAATGCTGTCTAATTTCAACAACAAATGGCTGGAGGAATATACCGAACGTGCCAAGGAGCTGGATATGACCATGCATGAGGTAGTCACTATGGCGTCTATTATCGAGCTTGAAGCCAATGGATTTTATTCCGAAATGAAAAACGTTTCCGCAGTCTTTTACAATCGCCTGAATTGGATCGACCAGCCCGCCCGTATGGGCTCCACCCCTACGGCGGAATATTACGGCGGCCCTCACTATGACACGAACGAGATAGAGGGTCTTCCGCCCGGGCCTCTTTGCAGCCCAAGCCAGGCGGCTATAGAAGCGGCGCTTTATCCCACCGAAGATTTTTCCGCAAACTATTTCGTCACCGACGTAAACATGAAATTCTATTACACCGACACGCTAGACGAGCACAACACCCTCATCCAGCAGCTTACCGACGAAGGGTTGTGGGCGGAATAAACGAGGATTGCTCAGTGATTGAATCAGACAAAAGCCAAAACGGTGAAAATGCCCTGCCCGAGCTGCTCTGCCCCGCCGGAGACATGGAATCTCTGCGCGCTGCGGTGCTGTTCGGTGCCGACGCAGTGTATCTCGCGGGGAAAACCTACGGCATGCGTCAGGGAGCCGCTAATTTTTCCGGCGAAGAGCTGAGTGAGGCGGTTTCGTTCGCACACGCGGCTGGTATCAAGGTATACCTTACCTGCAACACCCTGCCCCACAGCAACGAGATAGACCGCCTGCCGGAATTTGTTAAGACGGCGGCGAACACGGGAGTTGACGCGTTTATCCTGTCAGATCTCGGCGTGCTTGAGGTTGTAAAGAAACACGCGCCTAAGGTGGATATCCATGCGTCGGTGCAGTCTGGCATCGTCAATTACGCCGCCGCCCGTATGCTTCACAGTATGGGCGCCTCCCGCGTCATACTCGCAAGGGAGCTGACGCTTGAGGAAATCGCCTATATACGGGTCAAAACGCCGCCCGAGCTGACGCTGGAAACGTTTGTGCACGGCGCCGTGTGTGTTTCACATTCAGCGAGATGCCTGCTTTCGGATTATCTTACAGGCAGAGACGCCAACCGGGGCGAATGCGCGCAGCCTTGCCGCTGGAAATACCGGCTTGTGGAAGAAACCCGCCCCGGGCTTTATTTCCCGGTAAATGAAGACGCGGACGGCTGCTATATTATGAACGCGAACGATCTGAATATGATAAGGCATATACCGGAGCTGGCGGCGGCGGGAATCGGCAGCTTTAAAATCGAGGGACGCGCAAAATCCGCGTATTATACAGCGGTAACGGCCGCCTCCTACCGCCGTGCCATAGATCACTTTTCGGGCGTATACGAAAATCGTACGCTGCCGAAATGGGTCTGTCAGGAGCTGGACAAGATCAGCCACCGTCCGTACTCCACCGGCTTTTATTTCGGCAGGCCGCACGGACAGCAGACGCCCGAAACGGGCGGTTACATACGCAAATATCAGGTGGCGGCAGTCGCAGAGGGCTATGAGGAAGGCGCTCTTTTGGTTACCCAGAGAAACCGTTTTTTCCCGGGTTCCGAGCTGGACGTGCTTGCGCCTGGAATGGAGCCCGAGATAATAACCGCAGGAAAGCTGTTTGATGAAACGGGTGCGGAGCTTGAAACCGCAAACCGGCCCATGCAAAAAATCCGCATTCAGGGCGCAAAGCCATTTCCTCCCGGTTCACTTCTCAGAATAAAAGTTTACAATTAATTAGGTCTAAAATACGCTGCCCCCGCGCACAATAATATTGATTCTGGCTGGATGGATCATTATTATTGCGCGCGGGGGTGATTGTTTTGTACAGGCGTATTATAGGCGTTTATCTGGTCGTTGTAATTATGCTGATGTCGGTCATCAGCCGGTCTTATCAAATAGTGACAATAGAAAATAAAGAACAGGCCGCGGCAGATCAGGGCGGGATAGTTTTGGAAATCGACCGGCGGCGCGGAACAATTTATGACTGCAATTTCATACCGCTTACCAACACGCAGACCATATATAAAGCGGCGATCGCCCCTACTCCGCAGGCTGTCATCGCGCTTTCAGAAATACTGCCGGAAACGCAGCGGCAATCGGCAAGGGAAAGGCTTGCGCAGGGCGGGCCTATTGTTATGGAAGTGCCAGCCGATTTCAAGGCGGAATCGGCGCGGGTATTCAAAACATATAAAAGATACTCAAAAGAAGGCTTAGCCTCCCATATAATAGGCTATATCGACGGGGACGGCTCAGGCGTTTCGGGCGTTGAGCAAGGCTACGATTCGGTTTTGGGGCAAAATCCGCCTCTTTCGGCACGTTACGCCACCGATGCCCGGGGTCATATCCTTCCCGGTGTCCCCGTAAAAGTAAGCGGCGCCGAACAGGATGTCCGTCATGGGGTGGCTCTGACCCTTGATTTCCGTCTTCAGCTCATTGCCGAAAACGCGGCTAAGCGCCATATTAAATCCGGTGCGGTGCTCATAGGAGACGTACATTCAGGCAAGCTGCGCGCATGTGTCAGCGTACCGGATTTTGATCAAAGCGAAATTGAAAAATATCTTGACGCGCAGGGGTCGCCGCTTATTAACCGTGCCTTGACTGCCTATAACGTCGGCTCGGTGTTTAAGCTCTGCGTGGCCGCCGCCGCTTTGGAATCAGGTATCTCTCCCGATTATGAATATGAGTGTTCGTCATATCTGCAAATAGGCAATTTAGCTTTTACCTGTCCTGAGGCGCACGGCAAAATTGATGTGCGCAAAGCCATAGAACAGTCCTGCAATACTTATTTTGTTCATCTTGCAGGACTTATCGGCGCGGAAAATATCCACACCATGGCGGGTATGATGGGCTTTGGACAATCCCGGAGCCTATGCGCCGGCATCGTGTCGGAACCCGGCCGGCTTACCAAGCTTGATGTTATAAATGAACAGCCCGCAGCGCTTGCCAATTTCGCGTTCGGCCAAGGTGAGCTTATGGCAACTCCACTACAAATTTTGAATATGACAGCGGCGATTGCCGCAGGCGGAGCTTATATTCCGCCGGAGCTTGTCGACGGGACAGTGGAAGAAGACGGTTCCCTCATACCGCTCAGGCACCAGCCCGCGGTTCGGGTAATGAGTGAAAAAACCGCAGAGCTTTTGCGTGAGGCTATGATAGATGTCGTCTCTCAGGGCACAGGAACCGCCGGCATGCCCGCAGTGGGCGGCGCCGGCGGAAAAACGGCGACTGCCGAAAGCGGCTGGAGAAGAGAAGGCCGCAAGGTTTCGCAGGTGTGGTTTTCCGGTTTTTATCCGGCTCAAAATCCTCGGTATACCGTAACGATTTTAATGGAGGACGGGGTATCCGGCGGAAAATCGGCCGCGCCAATTTTTAAGGAAATCGCGGACGCCATTTCTGTAATAGAATAATATTACTTCTGCTTTTAGGCATTTTGACGCAGTAATAACAGTGCCGGTTCTATTTTCCGCACAAGCCCAGTATTGATAATAAGAGGCTTGATTATGAGGGGCGGCGGGGATTATGGCATATGATCGCGGCAAAGCGGTAAGATATGCGCACAAATGGGCGTTTAAGCGCAACAGGCATTATCTCGATTTCAGCGGCATAGGCGGCGACTGCACCAATTTCATATCTCAATGCCTTTACGCCGGTGGCGCCGATATGAATTACACAGAAATCTTCGGCTGGTATTATAATTCCGAAGATGACCGCGCGGCCGCCTGGACCGGGGTGCAGTATCTTTATAATTTTCTTGTAAAGAACGATGGGCCTGGCCCATTCGGATCTGATATCCCGCTTTATGAACTGCTGCCTGGGGATATTGTGCAAATCTCTTTTCAAAAAGGGATTTTCAGCCACTCACTTTTGGTAGTGGAAACCGGAAAAAAAGTGACACCGGACACCGTTCTGATAGCCACCCATTCGCTGGATTCCGATTACCGCCCGCTGTCGACCTATTCGATGCTGACCCGCCGCTGTCTGAAAATTGACGTGCGTTAAAAAACAAATACACAAACGTCTGTGTCTGCGGAAAATTCCGCGGGCACAGACGTTTTGCTTTTACACAGGATTTTGGTTTGCGGACAGCCATACTAAGCCGTTACTTTGAGTGTAAATCTTCCCCTACTTGCTCACCACAAACGCGTCGATATCAATAGCAGAGCCGTTTGCCAGAATATTTCTTTCATCCAGCACCTTAATTTTAAGAGTATGCGTGCCTTCTATGATTGTTCCGCTGTTATATACAGAGGTGTCATAGAGTCTGTCATAGCTCATGTCATGGGTGTCAATTGTCTTCGCCGCTCCGTCCAAAGTGATTTCGGCCTTGCCTCTTGACCAGGATTTATAGCCAATAATCTCAATACCCGTGCCGTAGAAGGTGATCTCCAGTGTATCACCTTTTTTGCCCGAACGAATGGCCGAACCACCGGAATATCTCGCGAATGAAAAACTCTCCCACGCTCCGCCCGCATTTTTGCCGTCAGCCACCGCCTTAAATGTTTCTTCATAGCGTATAATATTGGCATAAACCAGAGTCACCGTCGCGGTAGCGTCTCCTGCCCTGTACGTAAAGGTTTCATCCTTTACAGCCATTCTGTGAGGTGTAAAAACTAGTTTGCCGTTTACTATCTTAACTTCGCCGCTTTCCGGCAGATCTTCCTCCAGCAGTTCAATATCTCCCGAAACCTCACCGTCGTTTGCCAGAACGTCTATTTCGACCGGAGCGGCACTTACAACAACCGCCTGATCATCCATGAGCGTGCTGGGCTTCACAAAGCTACCGGCGAGATGAACCGCGTCGATGTAAATGTTGCTGCCTATGGATTTGGCGTCTCTGCCGGAGATTGTAATCGTCACAGTATGTACGCCATCGGGAAGTGAGAAGTTCTTGTAAACATCATTTTGGAACGAGGCATCAGAGCCCGGCTCATAGTTGTTTACCGACGCTTTTTTCTCGCCGTCTATATACACGTCAAAAATACCCTGAGAATATGATTTATAGCTTACGATTTTAAATCCGGTGCCTTTAAACGTGAAGCTGACGCTTGAGCCGATTTTTGAGGCCTGCTTGGCTAAATGTCCGTCGAACCTGCCGATTTGAGCCCTGTCGCCCCAGCTTCCGCTGTAAGCCAGGCCGGGGTCATTCTCCTGCGCCTTGTAAATCTTCGCCGGAACGGTGAATTGCACAGCATCCGAATAGGCAGTTATCCTGCCGTTTTCGTCGGAGGTTACCGCGTAAGCGAATTTGGAGATTCCCTTTTCAGACTCGAATTCGACTTTTGTCAGCCCGTCTGCCGCCGCACCGCCAAGCTCGGTATTTGTGAACACCGCCGCCCGCGCTCCGCTCACTGTAAGGGATTTTGCGGTCTCACGGTCAAAATCAACCTCCAACTGGGTGATGTCGATATTGCTGATGTTCAGTCCCACCGGATATTCCGGCAGCTTTGGCAGGTCATAATAGTTATAATCGTCTACGCTGGGGGAATAGGAATTCAGGTAAATTTTGTCGTTGGCAAGATCGAAATACAGCATCTTGACATAGCCGCTGCCGCCCTCTGGTGCGCTTTGGTAGTCGGTGCAGATTTGATATACCACCCGGTCGTTAACGCCGTCACTGTCGTCGTCAAAACCCGCGAAGTTTAGCGACGAGCCGTGGTAATGTCCATTGATCATGGCGAAAACATTTTCGTTCTTCGAGCAGACCTCGCGCAGCAGCATGTTGCTCTGATAGCTCTGTGCCGCATTTGCGTTGATGCCGCAGTGAACGGCGATAACCGCTTTTCTGTCGGAGTATTTTGCCAATACCTCGTTTATCCATTCGGTCTCGGGATAATAGATATCCCAGCTCATGTAAACAAATATCATTTCAACGCCGTCAATTGTTATCAGGTCATAGTGACCCAGATTATTTTTATAGCTGCCGCCGTAATAGCTGTTTCCTCCGTAGCGTTCCTCGCCGAAATACTTCCAGTAGTTATCATATTTTTCGGCGCCAAACGCGACGTCGTGGTTTCCGCCGAGCACGCCGTAGGGAATATTCGCGTCTTCAAACTTCTTCAAATACTTTGAGGCGTTGATAAATTGATATTCCTCATCCCATTCGTCCGCTATGTCGCCGGTGTGGGTGACGTATTTTATGTTCAGCTCGTCTTTTTTCTCGACAATCCAGTCGGTGATATTCTGGAACTGATGGGTATATTGCTCCGCGTAATACTGCGTGTCGGTTATCCAGGCCATCGAAAAATCGTACTGCTTGGGCACCGCGTGCTCGCCCTCGCCCGTCCATTCGTCGGGATAGTTGTTTTTGACCGTCGCCGGAGAATTCGGCCTTGTGTATGGCGCAAATTCCGTTCCCCTTGCTTGAACCAGCACCTTGACCTTGCCGTCCTGAATCCGGTTTTCAAGCGGGAATACCGCGGTGACCTCATCCCCGTTTCTCGCCGCCTCAAGAATCTCCCACACGCCGCTGTTTACATTCAGTGCATAGAGCTGTACGTCCCTGCCGTAATCGGCTTTCGCGGCGACGTCAAACCTCATGCTGTCGGTCTGCTCCGCGTCGGCGTCAAGCTCATAGATTTGGTAGGGGAACTCGCCGTTTGCTGACACGGTCGCGCCGTCCCCGGTTTTCTCGGCGGCCGCCGACGTGCTGTCGCCCACGCCTTCATATACTTTCGTGATATCGGCCTCTTTCGCCTCGAAAAGCGTAATCTCCTTGTCGCCCTCACCCGCCGCGACCGTGGCCTTCACGGGATTTTGCTCCGGGTCGAGCTCAAAACCCAAATCGGTTTCGGGCAACCTTTCCGGCTCGGGCTGAACCGGCGGGATGTTGTCGACATCCAAAGTAACGGTTTTGGTTACTCCGCCGCTTGTTACGGCCAGAGTATGCTCGCCGTCCGAAAGCGCCGTGGTGTCGATTTTGGACGCGTACGCGTCCAGCGCGAGGCTCTCAGCGGGAATTTCAAAGCGGGACTTTACATAGACATGCAGATTGTTCGAGTCGCCGACCCTTATCTGCGCGTCGGGATCAAGGTTTACCCAGCCGTTTTTCTGGGTGCCGGCTCCGCCCGCGCCCGTGGTGACCTGAAAACCCTTGTATTCCACCGGCTTGAAGGTGGTTCCGTCCGCCAGCGAAAGCCTTACCCACTGCGCGGTAAAATCGTCGTTGTTTTCGGCGGTGAAGCTTTCAAAGGTGCTGCCGTGCGTCCCGGCGTATATGTAAAGCTCGATGCTCGCCGAGCCGTCGGGATTATAGGTGAAATATTTGCTGTCGACCATAATTGCCATGGAGGCAAGTCCCGGCGCTTCGGAGTGCGCGGGGAACAATCTTATGATATCGCCGAAATCGTCGTCCTCGTGCGATTTTACGACCAGCGCGTTTTTGAAATAGGAGTCCAGCCCGTTGCCGCCGTCATGCGTAAAGGTGAAAAACGCTCCCTTTTCCATCGCGGCGGATATCGGCAGGCTTCCGCCGTCAAGCGTCATGGTAACAGGCGCGCCGGTATCAGCGAAATTCTTCGCCGTGATGTTTACCGTGCCCGAAACCGTTTCGGCTTCGGTTTCACTTACGGTTTTGCCGTCAAGGTTCACGCGGAGCCCCTCTCCATTGTCAACCCGGTTTATTTGCACGCGCTTCATATCGGTCTGCGCGGTATTGTAGACACCCTTTGCCTTTATGTAGTAATCGAAATAATCGGCGTTTACAATCTTGTCGCCGGGAACAAAGGTGTACCATTTGTTGTAGATTGAAAAGCTGGAGGATACGAGCTTTGTGAAAGTTTCCTGATTGGAGGGCTTGTAGTAAAGCTCGATGGTTTTTACGTTTTCATAGTAATACGGCGTTCTGTAAAAGCTGCCCTGATCTATGGACGATGGGGCGGGGATACCATCCCACTCCCTGATAACCGGAGTTTTGCCGTCGTCGGTGAGATATGTGAGCTGCTCGGGGGCAACCGTACCGGGGCTAGGAAGCGCCGCCGCCTGATAGCAGAGCATTTTAGAACCCTCGGGGCTTACGCCCAAAGACGCGCTTCTGCCGCCGCTTGTGTCCTGCCGGTTGGCGGTGTCATAGCCGTAGGAGGAAACCAGCTCGGTCACGAATTTAGTAACCAGCGAGGGATTTTCCGTGTCGCGGGTGATGATCTTTCTAAGTGCAAATGCGTTTCTGTCGTTGCCGCAGCCATTGATGTTTCTTATGGTGAAAACTGGCACATCCGCCGCTATGCCGCGAATCTCGCGGAAATCCGCTTCGGTCGGCCAGGTGTCGTAAACGGTCGTGACGCCCGGAGCCGCGTTTTCGCGCTGTGTAAGCATGCCCATATTAACGCCGTATTTGTCCAATAAAAACGCCGTGTTGCTCTGCTCGCGGTGAACCCAGAGTACAACCGATTTGCCCGCCGGTATGATACAGGTGTCGTCATACGGATCCCCGGCGCTTGTGATAACGGTGATTTTATCGTTGCCGCCCGCCACGGTTCTTGTGCCGTTGTTCATTTTGGTGAAATAGGTAAGCTGATATTCCTCGTTTAGATTAATATCACGGTCGGTCGTGTTGGTCAGCTCGACAAACTCCAAAATCTGGTTGCCGCCGCTGCCGAACCTTGCGCTGGTGGCCGAGCTGGAATCCTGCGGCAGCACCTCGGTTATAAACAGCCCCTTTGGAGCGCTCTCATCCGGAATAACGGCGTATTGGCCGTTATACTGCGCGTTGTAGACATAGCCGGGGGTGGGCATTGTCTTTACTTCCCAGCTAAGCATCTCATAGCCGTAATCGGGTATGCTGAGCTGAACCGAAAGCCCGTCCTGCGTTTCGGTGTCGGTTTTCTGTTCGACCGTTCCATCCGCGGCGACCGTCATGTTGTAAATAAAGCGCGAAAAGATTTTATTTTTGTCGCTCTTTAATCTTATAGAAAAACCCCTGGCGTTTTCAGCCCAGCCGTTCTGACCCGAAACGCTCCAGATTTTTACTCCCGGTTTTACGTCCATGGTCTTGCGGAAATCGTCATCCGAGGGATATTGCTCCGTCGGCAGGTCGGGTCTTCTGTCGCGTATGATGACCGTCTCGCCCGGGGCGATGGAGGTGTCGGCCTCGTCGTTGCTGTATACGGTGAGGGGGGTTACCTGCGTAATCATTTGCCCGCCGCTGAGATATTCGTACCATATTGTATGTGTGTCGTTAAAGATTATGGTCTCGCCGCTCGTGTTTACAATCTCCACAAACTCCATAAGGTCGCTGGCCGTGCCGTAAACCGCTTCCCGGCTCACGTCGTTTTGATAGATTTCGGTAATCCAAAGCCCTTTTTCCGCTTTGACATAGGGCAGGGGTTCGTCCTCGGCGGCGGCTGAAAGCCCCGTGCCCGCATACAGCCCGACAGCCGTCACAAGCGCCAGAAACGCCGAAAGAATCCGTTTCCCTACGGAATGCCGCATGTTCTTTTTCATTCTTTTCGCTCCTTTGAATTTCAGAATTTTAATATGCTTCCTCAATAACATTAACAAAGGGCTCAAAACTCGGAAATCATTAAACGGTAAAAGTTTTGTCAATTTGGTGTAAGCCGCTTGACAAGGCTTGATTACGGTAATACTATTAAACAAAACCGCTTGGAGATAAATCCGAATGAAAAAGCTGCTTTTGCTGACCTTGGGCGGCACAATCGCCTGCGAAAAAGAAAACGGCCTATATGTCCCTAAGCTGACGGGAGAGCAGATGGCAGAGCTTGTACCCGGCCTTAAGGATATGTGCGCTTTGAAATTCGAAAATCTAAGCCCGCTCGACAGCACAAATTTGCAGCCTGAGGATTTCGGGGGCTTGGCTCGTGAAATTTTTAGCAGAGGGCTGTTAAAGAACTATGACGGCATAGTGCTCACCATGGGGACGGATACGATGGCATATGCGTCTGCTGCGCTCTCGTTCATGCTTAAAAGCCCAAAAAAGCCGATTATTCTTACGGGCGCACAGATTCCGCTGATGGAGCCCGGCACGGACGGAAACCGCAATCTTATGGACGCGGTGAAAACGGCGGCAGCCGGATATCCGGGAGTATATATTGTGTTTGGCGGGCAAATTATTAAGGGTACGCGCGCCCGCAAAATCGACGCGCGCGGGCTTAGCGCGTTTGAAAGCGCTAATGTCCCGAACGCGGGCGAGATTTTAAACGGGCATGTCATAATGAAAAATCCTCTGCCCGAAAACGACGCCCCCACCGAGCTTAACAATAAAATCTGCGCCGATGTGTTTTTGCTCAAGCTGACTCCTGGAACGAAGCCTCAGGTGATTTATAAGCTGGCCGAACTGGGATACAAGGGTATTGTGATAGAGGTTTTCGGACTCCAGGGCCTGCCAGACGACAACCGATGTAATCTTAACAAAGCGGTTATCGACGCGATAAAAGAAAAGGGGATTTCGGTCGCAGCGGTTACTCAGTGTCAAAAGGGCGGAACCGATTTTTCGGTTTACGCTTTGGGCGGCAGCCGGGCGCTGGAGGCCGGGCTTATCCCCTGCGGCGACATGACCGCAGAGACGGCGGTAACAAAGCTCATGTGGCTTTTGGGGCACGGCTATGACAGTGAGCGCGTATCGACGGAAATGAAGCGCAATTTCTGCGGAGAAGTGAGTTGACAAACATGCCTGTTTGTGCTATCATGTTAAAAATTGTATCCTGCAATTTGAAGGAGACCCCGTTTCCCCCGAAATCTCGGCAGAGATTCGGCGCCCCGGCTGAAAGCGCCGATTGAGAGAGTAGCAAAACGGGCAACACTCTTTTGTCTGAGCAAAACCGAATAAAAGAGTCGGGCGCGTTAGCGTCAATGAAGGGTGGTACCGCGGGAGAAATCCCGTCCCTCAAAAACAGTTTTGTTTTTGAGGTTTTTTTATTTTTGAAACGGAGGACTGACTATGAACAAATATAGAACCCACAACTGCGGCGAGCTGCGAGGGGAGCATGTCGGCATGGATATCCGGCTGGCCGGGTGGATCGATACCATACGCGACCACGGCGGGGTTATCTTCATTGATCTGCGCGACCATTACGGGATAACGCAGGTGGTCGTAAATGACGAAAAACTTATGGCGGGGCTGGCCAAGGAATATGTGATTTCTGTCGGCGGCCTGCTCCGTGAACGCGCGGAGGATACGGTCAATCCCAAGCTTTTGACCGGATATGTCGAGCTAAAGGCGGATACACTGACCGTTTTGGGCAAAGCGGAGCATCAGCTCCCGTTCGATATTGGTGAGTCAGCGCTTACCCGTGAAGACCTGCGTCTGAAATACCGTTTTCTGGATTTGCGCAATCCTGCGGTTCACGCCAATATTGTCACCCGCTCGGCTGTCACACGGTTTTTGCGCGGCAAAATGGAAGAGCTTGGCTTCATGGAAATCCAGACTCCCATCCTCACCTCCTCATCTCCCGAGGGAGCCAGGGATTATTTGGTGCCCAGCAGAAAACACCACGGGATGTTTTACGCGCTTCCGCAGGCTCCTCAGCAGTTCAAGCAGCTTTTAATGGTTTCGGGATTTGACAAATATTATCAGATAGCCCCCTGCTTCCGCGATGAGGACGCGCGTGCCGACCGCTCACCCGGAGAATTCTATCAGCTTGACTTTGAAATGGCCTTCGCCGAGCAAGAAGACGTATTTGAGGTCGCCGAGAAGGTTTTATATGAAACCTTCGTGAAATTTTCAAATAAAAAGGTCAGTCTGGCACCCTTCAGACGTATACCGTTCTCTGAAAGCATGCTGAAATACGGCACCGACAAGCCGGATCTCCGCAACCCGCTCATCATAGAGGATCTAACCTCCTTTTTCGCGGATGTGGATTTTGCTCCGTTCAGAAACAAGCCGGTTCGCGGCATCACCGCCCCCGGCTGCGCTTCAAAATCCAAATCGTTTTTTGAAAAGATGCTTGCCTTCGCCACCGAAGAGGCCGGGATGAAGGGGCTGGGTTATATTTCGGTGCTAGGCGGCATGGAGCTTAAAGGCCCCATCGTAAAGTTTTTATCCGAGCAAAAGCAGCGGGAGCTCATAGAGCTTTTGGGATTAAAAGAAGACGACACCCTGTTTTTCATCTGCGACGTGCCCCGGCTGGTAGACGGACTCGCGGGTCAGATCCGCTCGGAGCTTGGAAAACGGCTCGAGCTTATCAAAAACGATTCGTTTGAGTTTTGCTTCATCACCGATTTTCCCATGTACGGCATAAATGAGGAAACCGGCAGGCTGGAGTTTACCCACAATCCGTTTTCAATGCCGCAGGGCGAGATGGAATCGCTCGAAAGGCTTGATCCGCTTGAAATCAAGGCGTATCAATACGATATCGTCTGCAACGGCGTCGAGCTTTCCTCCGGCGCGGTCAGAAACCACCGGCCTGATATTATGTTAAAGGCGTTCGGAATCGCCGGCTATACCAAGGAGGATATAGAAAGCAAGTTTCAGGCGTTATTCGGCGCATTTCATTACGGCGCGCCGCCCCACGCGGGCATGGCTCCCGGACTTGACCGCATAGTCATGCTGCTTACCGAACAGGAAAACATCCGTGAGGTGGTAGCGTTCCCGATGAACGGCAACGCGCAGGATCTGCTGCTCGGCGC
>DOZQ01000124.1:0-1590 GCA_003517915.1 Oscillospiraceae bacterium
CGGATGCAGTGGGCGTACATCGAAGCGTATACGCCGCCGTGCTGGATTTTCAGATAATTCCCATAGCTCCAATGCCCGTGCCGGGCATATTCCACCGTTCCGTCAGCCATCGCGTAAATCGGCGTTCCGAACGGAGCCGCTATGTCGACGCCGTCGTGGTAGCGGAGCACGCCGCTGAATGGATGTATGCGCCAGCCGAAATGCGAAGAGATATGCTGGTACTGGCCGGGAACCGGCCATATGAAATCCCCGCTGCCTTTACTCAGCGAAAGATACAGCTCGTGTACCAGCTTGGCAAAATCCGGCCGCCGGGCGTCGTTCAGTTGTACCTCCCATTTATACCGCCCGGCCTGCTCAGGGGAATATTCCCGGTCGGTACCGGCGGCGAAGCTTACATACCCGCGCCCGAAATGATACCCCTGATACAGCCGCGGGAGATTGTCATAATCGCCGGGGCCGCTGACCTCGGCCAGTGTAAGCAGCGCCGCGAATTCCTTCACGCCGCATTCGATGGAATATTCCGGGGAGGTAATAGAACCCCGTTCTTTTGGATAAAGGGTATTGGCGTCCTTGTCCCCGGCGTTCATCACGTCGGAGCCCTGCCCGCCGGTCTCCACCTGCATAATGCAGAGAATATGGTTCACATATTCCTCCAGTCCCTCCGCTTCGGCATAGGCGGTAACCGTCTCACGGTAGGCTTCCACCTGAATCGAGAGGGAAAAGAAGGAACCATCCCTCTCAGTCTCGCCCTCTCCGGCAATCGCCATCACGGCGGCAACGACCGCGATAATCACGATGAGCAGAAAACCCACGACCGGCAGCAGGCAGCCGGAGCATCCGAAAACCCATTTCAGGGCTTTTTTCTTTTTTCCGGTTATGCTTATGCACCTCCTTTGAAAAGATGATCCTTTTCCTCATCGGTAATTTCAATTTTAAATTCTATAGTCCGGTCGCCGTCAATCGCAAGGATACACTGCCCTTCTTTAAACTTGGGTACTTGGCTCAGCTCGGTTTCGGTGAGCTGGTGATCGAACACCTCTCTGAGCACCTTTAGGGCGCCCG
This sequence comes from Oscillospiraceae bacterium, assembly GCA_003517915.1. Classification (GTDB taxonomy): domain Bacteria; phylum Bacillota; class Clostridia; order Oscillospirales; family Acutalibacteraceae; genus UBA8129. The sequence goes on from DOZQ01000124.1 coordinate 1,063, forward strand.
TGTCCTGCTGCATCACGAATTTGTACTGCGTCAGCTCGAACAAAATCTTGATCTGCTGAATGGCCTCCTGCCTGGAACCTTCCGGTACATAATCCCGGATATTCTGGGACGCGAACAGCAGTCCGCCGAAATATTTTCGGGCTTCACGTCCAAATACTGTAAGCTGCTCAACCGCGGTCAGTTTGTTGGTGTTGATAATTTTGTGCGCTTCATCAATGATAATTAGAAACCGGGTGATATCCTCCCATAAAATGGTGTTGTCGTCAAACCGGTTTTTCATCTCGCCGCCGAGCTGTGCGCAGTTGTCCCAGCACAGCGACAAAGCGCTGAAAATCTGCGCGTCGAAAATTTCACTTTTCATACCGGCCAGATTTTTGATACTAAACGAAACGATTTGTTCGCCCATGACGTTCGCCAGGGACGAATGCCCGTTGAACATGCCGCCGTAGGAAGATATGAGGTTCCCTATCACCAGCCGCACATTGTTCAGCCGCCGCATGGTTTGAAGGTGCAGATCCTTTTCGACGG
>DOZQ01000124.1:1632-8317 GCA_003517915.1 Oscillospiraceae bacterium
CCGGTGAGCTGCCGGAGTATACCGGAAATCGGAACCAGCTCCATCCGCTCGTACAGTTCATAAAGAAGCTGCTCGAATAAAATCGTATCGTACTGGTCACAGCCGGGTGCCAGGAATTTGTAGATGGTTTTCATTTTGGACATATGCCGGGCGAAGCTGATATTTTCGTTATCTTGAACGCTTATAGCTTTATCGTTGGAGGTTTTCAGGATTTCAAGCGCGTTTAAAATGCCGTCCGAGCCGTCCAGACTTATCACAGCGCCGCCCAAATATTCAATCAGCGTATGGAATTCCCCGGTGGGATCAATCACCCGGATGAAGTCGCCCCGTATCGCCCGGTCAAGGATCGTTTTTTTGAGCAGCGTGGATTTTCCCGCCCCCGATTTTCCCACAACCAATGCGTTGTAAGACTTTCGTGCCGCCGTTTTCGCAAAGAGATCCAGCAGCACGCTGCCGCCCGACTGCGTGGTCGTGCCGTAATAGGTGCCAAGAGGATCGCCCAGGCAGATAAAATGAAAGGGATGCCCTCCGGCCAGAGTTTCGCTCAAAATCGGCTGGCCGTCGCGCCCGTATTCGTTTTTCGACTGCGCCGTATATGGCGAAAAAAGCGACCGCCATTCGTTTTTGGATTCATTGAGGAAAATGGCCGACCGGTAGCCGTTCGCCTCCAGATAATCCATCGTTCCCTTGCACAGCTTGTCCAGCTCGTCGAGTGTCTTTGCCGACACGAACAGCCGTATAGCGATCAGCTTGACGATTTCGCCCATAGCGGAAAGTTCGTCATACAGCGCGTCCAGCTCCTGATACCGCCGGGCGGCGTCCTTCGCTTCGGTCGGGTTCTTCGCGCTCTTAAATCGGCTATCCTGCTCCCTCATCGACTTGTTGATATTCTTCATGACCTCGACCGTGTTTTCGGTGTGGATATCCACCGCCGCAATGACATTATCAAGGTTTAAAACCTTTGAAAGCCAGTGCGGGCTTAAGAATTTCGGGTACTCATAGATGTGAACACAGGCCACGTACCCGTCTCCGGCGTTTATGTACCGCTCATTTCGAAAAGAGATCCCGCCCTTCGGCTGGATCTCTTCTATAAAATATGGATTGTAGCCCTTTTTCTCTATGAGCTGCTGTTTGGTTTTTTTACTCACGCGCCGTCACCTCCCGCGCCGAATTTGCTGAGGATGCTCGTGCTCATGTTGCAGATTTTGAACAGGATATCTTTTTTCTTTTCCGGCGAAAGCGTCCCGATCAGGCCGCCGCCGCCAAGCGTGGTCTGGACGGTGATAAGCCCGTCCCGCCGCCGGTCAAGGCTTTCAAAGAACAGAAACAGGTAATATTCGCGGTTGGTTCGGTGCTGCTCGATATAGCAAAGCTCGGCCAGCTTTTGCTCCAGATGCTTTTTAAATACCTCGTTTCGGGTCTGCCGGAGCTTGTGGGAGATATATCCTTGCTGGGGGAGCGTGTCGGTCGGGAAATTCAGGCTTACAAGCTTGCAGTCGCCGCCGAAGGTCTTGAAGAATTTCGCCATTGTCAAAATGTCGTACTCGATTTCATCCTGTGAAGCGTTGGCTAAGTCTTTGCAGGTGAATTCGAGGATGTCGAGATACCCGCCGTCCCGGAGTTTTACACAGTCCTGCTCCATGTCGGCGAAGGGCAGCAGCGCGGCGACCGACGCGTCACCACCCGGAAAGAGTTTTTCTATGAGATTCACGCGGCTTCCTCCTTTTCGCGCCGCCGTACGGCAAGGCCGGACAGCGGTTGACTGCGCTTATTGCTGACCGGTTTATACAAAAACCGGTCTCCCAGCAGCAGATAATATAGTGACTGGAACATCCGCTTGCCTTTGTTGAAGGGGGAGTGGAAGGTCAGGCCAAGCCCCAGCGCGCCGTTGAATATGTAGTAGGGGATTTGCAGGCTCTGGTGGACAAGGCTCCCGAACATGAAGCTCGCGCAGGCGCAATACGCGACGGCAAAGAGCATATCGGACAGGTAGAGCCATTTGTTGATTTGGGTACGTGATTTCAGCTCCTGCGTGACGATGTAACGCATAAAAAGACCTCCTTAAACTGGCAAATTTTATTTGCTTATTCGACAAAATTATGGTAAAATGAAGTGCTTTTATATGTAAAGATGACTTATGGGGATTGGGGAATTTGCGAATAAATGTGGCTGTAATGTAGAATAGTGTTAAGTATAATATTTAAACATGTGATCGAGTATCAATGGCTATAACGCGGAACTTGAGTATGACTTTTTATTAAGGAGAGGTTTTATGATTATTTTAAAGTCTGTTTCAGATGCAAAGAATGTTTTAGACAATTCAGAAATCGAATATGAAATGGGCGATTCTCCGTCAATGATAAAAAATGTACTCTTTAATGTAAATCGTGATGTAAATGAGGTTGTTAATGACGGTGGGCAGTTTTTTGTATGGCGAAATTCGAATTCAGACAATAAGTATAATGGTTTTTTAAGTGACCAGCTTATTATAGAAAACCGAGCCCAAGAAATAATTAAGTTATCATGTTTATTCCCTGGAAGAGTTATTGTACTTACTGATATATTCACCGATAAGGAAAAGGAATCCTTTGCTGATATAAAATATTTGTACGACAATTGTTATGAATATTTACAAAATGGAATGTTTCATATTTGGGTAAAGCAGCTAAAAAGCAAAAAGGTAAATTTAGATAAGAACATCAAAGTTTTGGGGAAATCTAACACTGTTTTGAGATTTTTAAATTCTATTCAATTAAGGATTCCATGGCTTTATAATGCAAGACCCGAAGATTATATAGAAATAATTAAAAAAAACAATATGGTGTTTTTACATTTTAAAAATCAAATTGATAAGCTTTCAAAAGTAGCATTAAGTCAATCTGATTTGACAAACACACTAGCTCAAGAATATACCGATGCCTTAATAGAAATGAAAATTGCTCTTGATAAGAAGCGTTTTGAGTTAAAACGAAAAAGCATACAAACCGTTTTAGGTTTTGCGTTTACAGCCATTCCTTTTTTTATTCCCAGCCATGTACTAAATGTTGATCCCAGTATTCTTGCAACAATATTTGGTGCCACAACATTAAAAAGTGAAATTGTACCTTTAGTACAAGATATAACCGAATTCAGAGCACTCAAGGATAATAGTGTTTACTCAATACTATTTAAGTGGGAAAGACTTAATAAGTAATCGCGAAATCTGTGAGAGGTCACATTATCCATATAACCACCACTCACCCCATCCCCCGACAGGCTTCCGTNNCGGGGGTTCGTCTGCAAACATCCCTACTTCTTATCATCCTCATTCCCTTTCCCGCTTTTCCCGCCGAACCGGCTCACCGGCGTATGGTCGGGGTCGTAAGGCCGCCTGCCGTCCGGCCGGGTAGTGGGCGATGCGGGAGAAGCGCCGGAAGATACAGAACCGATGCCGGATTTCCCGCTAGGGCTGTCCGGCCAGATGTCGATATTCTTACCGTCCGCGCCGGAGCCACGTCTCGCCGTGCCGGTGCCGGAGGAAATATCCCTGCCGCCGGAAATCCCGGGTTTGCCGCCTTTAGCGGAATCCGGTGAAACCGGCGTTACCAGCCCGTTTTTCAGCAGCTCCGCCGCGCCCTTGGATACACTGCCCACGTTTCAGATTTATGAGATGTCTGACAAAGGTATAGTTACAAACTGTTATTCGACAGGGGATGTGTACAACGACTCGTATTGTGAGAATATGGGCGGGTTTGTCGGAGGATTATATCGCGGCAATATTACAGACTGCTTTAGCACGGGGGATGTCATTCTGCCGGCCGGGGAAGTGGAAACGGATAGAAGTGGTATTGGCGGTGGATATATAGAGATCGGAGGATTTGCCGGAGTTGCCGGCTCAAGTATTGAGCGCTGCTACGCGCTCGGAGATGTTGTGGTCGGCCGTGCGACAGAATACGGACAGCCGGTTAAGTATCTGGAAGTAAATTTGGGCGGATTCGCGGGCATGCAGTTCAGAAGTATACAAAACTGCTATGCTCTGGGCGACGTCATTTCAGAGCTGGACGCGGATGATATGTATGACAGCTACTACAGAGTCCAATACTCTCAGGGTGGCTTTACAGGGTATAGGTATGGGAATATCGACGGCGGCAAGGATGAATATAACTACGCCGCTGGGCTGGTGCGCGGCAACGATTTTGATTTCACCGAAGATGAAGGTCTGGCCGCTATCGGAGGCTTCGGGGGTCGTTTTTATCACAGCATCGGTTACATCGGCAGTTACGTCGGCAGTTACACCGGCAGCTTCTTTGATTCACAGACGACCGGGCAGGAAAAGGCATTTGGCCTCATTGCGGACTCCATGGACAATGAAATAGACGTTTCGCTCGATATCACCGGCAAGGCTACTGCCGAAATGCGGCGGAAGTCCACCTTCACCGATGCGGGCTGGGATTTTGATACGGTTTGGGCCATAGACGAAGACACCTCTTACCCCTATTTGCAGTGGCAGACCGAGGTAGCCGACAAAAGCTGGCTGTTTGACACGCTGATAGAGGCTGCCGGACACGAAGCCGACTGGGATATCTATACGCCCGCGAGCTATGACGCGCTCATGAGCGAGATCCAAAACGCCATGGCCGTTTATGAGGATGAAAACACGCTGCAAACATCCGCCGATACGGCGCTGCGCGATTTACATACCGCATTGCGCGGCCTTGTGCGAATTCCCGATAAATCCGCGCTGGCGCTGGCGATTGCGGATGGCGAAGCGATTGACGAAGCCGATTATACTTCTGAAAGCTATGCGGTGCTCGAGAGTGCGTTGACGGCGGGCCGCGCGGTTTTTGAGGATGAAAACGCGTCGCAAAAAGAGGTTGATGCCGCCGTGAGGAATATCCGGAATGCCATTGCCGAACTGATTGCCGAAACGCTATTGCGGGTTCAGGAATATGACGAAAATCTCATCTTTTCCGCCGGATGGAAGCAGCGCGCTCAAATAGGCAAATTTGATGAACATATCGCTATGCAAGCCTCCGCTGTCGGAGAAAGCTTGACATTCACATTCATGGGCGATTACTTTGAAATCTTAAGCTATGTCTCTTATTCCCAGGGCCGGTTTGATATTTTTGTCGACGGGGAAAAGATAAACGATGAACCGATAGATCTGTACGCGAAAGGTGTGACCGGCACATATAAAATCACGGTGGGCGGCACCGAGCTGCCCTATGATATACATACGGTAACGCTGGTAACCCTAGAGCGGAATCCGCAATCGATAGGACGCAATGTTTATATTGACGCGGTAAGTATAAACGGTACGTTTGTGCAGCCCAGCCAGCTTACGGACGATCAGGTTATAGTACAGAGCGGCGATCCTATCGAAATTGATGTCTCGGCGAATGACATTACCAAGGGAGACATCTTGATAGATACCCCGCCGGCAAGCGGTACCGTTCAGGTTGTGGACAACAAAATCATCTTTACTCCGACCACGATGAACGTCAAGGACGAAACCTTCACCTACAAGTTAGGTAACAGCACTGCTACGGTGGAGTTGATTTATGCCGACAGCATCCGCTATGAAGAAACCTTCCCGGCGGTCGTCAAGAGCGGCAGCTGGGAAAGCATCTCATTTAAGCATTATTCAGGCGGCAGCACACTGAGCTCAAGTGTAAAAGACGACACAATCACCGTGAAGTTCTACGGCACCGGAATCGAGATCATCGGTTACAAGTCCTGGTCCAGGGGCATTGTCGACATCACCGTAGACGGCGTCAAAACGACGGTTGATACTTTTGATATGACCTACGACAAAACCTATGGTCAAGCTATCTACGCCGTTTCCGGCCTTAATCCGGACGATGAGCATACCCTGACAATCAGGGTTACCGGCGATAGGTTTTTCCTGGCCAGCAGCAACGTCATCGACATCGATGCATTTGTGGTTAGCAAGTAAGAGTAGATTTTATGTCTGTCCGATGTGGCCATGTGCGGCCACCCGGAGATAAAAGTTCGGTTTAAACACAGCAAACAGGAGACCGGCAATGGTGCCGGTCTCCTGTTCTTGTCTCTACGCCCGATACGCCTATTTTTGCTACTGGGAGAGTGATCCTCATGCCAATTCAAGCCGGAGTTGTGCTGGTCACAAAGTTTGTGGCGGCAAGCAGCGATAAATTCAGCGGATTCATAAACTACATCGACCGGTACGAAGCCACCCGCGCCAAGAATTTTGAAAAATACAACGCCTTTGAAAGCCCGGATGGGATTCAGGCCGATTCATGGGCTGAGTTCGAAAACTACACCGATTACATGAGCAACCCGGAGAAAGCGACCGGCCTGTTCACCGAAACCAAAGACCGGCTGAGCGCGGAGGATAAAGCCGCCGTCAAGGAAGTGTTTAATCTTGCGCAGCAAAACGGCTCCCTGATGTGGCAGACGGTGATCAGCTTTGATAACCGCTGGCTGGAGGAAAACGGCATCATGGATCATGAGCACAAAATCCTCAACGAGCAAAAGCTCCGGGACGCCACGCGCGGATGCATGAAGCGGATGCTCGACAAGGAAGGATTGTCAGAATCAGTGCTGTGGACTGCGGACATCCACATCAACACCGACAACGTGCACATCCACGTCGCCACGGTGGAACCCTTCCCCATGCGGGAGTATCCCGGCGCACGGTCAGGGGTGCGAACTCGGTTCGCACCTG
>DOZQ01000124.1:8397-8517 GCA_003517915.1 Oscillospiraceae bacterium
AATGAAGAAGTGAAGAGGAGAATTCTATTATGGATACAGGAAGCATAATTGCCATTGTCACCGCGATTATAGGCATAATTATTATCTACATGTTGATACAGCACAGTCAATTAAAAGAGA
>DOZQ01000260.1:0-550 GCA_003517915.1 Oscillospiraceae bacterium
AGCGGCGCGGACAGTTCTCCCTGACGTAAAATCCCCGACGAATCCTCATGTACGGGGAATATATTCTCAAGGCCCACCGCTTTCGCCAGGCAGTCGTTCACCCCGCCCGACGCCCTGTCGAGATTTGTGTGCGCGCATATGGCGGCTATATCGTTTTTTATAAGCCGGGCGGCTATATCGTCGGGGCGCAGCGAACGCAGCGGATCAAAAATCACCGGANNTGGGAAACTATAAGCTCGCAGCCCTCGTCAAGAACTTTATCTATAACCTCGTCGGTTATATCCAGAGCCACGCCGACCCGACGGATTTCGGTCTGTGTCGTGCCGATAAGCAAACCCGAATTGTCATATTCATCCGCCGTGCCGAACGGCGCCCACTCGTCCAGCGCATAATAAAGGTCACTGGCTGTAATCATTTCGGAATCCCCCTTTTTATGGTTAAGCAAACTGTATAAAAAATGATCCGCCCATCAGTCCGATGAGTACGGATCTTTTTCGCGGATGGTGTTCATTTTTAATTATATCTCCCAATCTATGGAATGTCAATAAAC
>DOZQ01000260.1:698-3562 GCA_003517915.1 Oscillospiraceae bacterium
CTCGGTTTTGAAATGGTTCTAGTATAGAAAATCCGCAAGGCCAAGATGGCAATCACGGTATTTGTGGATTTTTTCGAGGAACTGGACGGCTTGTGGATAAGCGGTATTTTGTGTTTGTTTTTAAATGACTTTCAACAGTCACTTCCAGTCACTTCGTTTTTTTATCCAATTGTATACATTTGCTTTGCTCATGTTCAAAAGCTTGCCTACTCCACGGCCGCTCACACCGCTGTAATAGGCTCTGATGGCTTGATCTCGAACTTCTGCGGAATACTCACGTGTCTTTCCGTTGAGCGTATATTTGTGATTGCAGTCTTTGCATACACAGCGCTGTGTGCCAGACCGATTATATCCCGCGTTTATTTGGTTTTCCACTTTTCCGCACTTCGGACACCTGCGGTTTTCATCTATTGTCTGCTTTTTCATATACCAATTATATCACAAAAGACGCTGCTTGTCCATTAATACAGGATTATCTCCTGCTCCGGTGTTTTTTCTCTGCAAAAAATGTGAAAACTTCACGCGCCGCATGGCGCGTGAAGTTTTTTGTTAAATCAATTTAATAATAGCCTTTCTGGTCATATTTAAGCGATTTTAAAAACGCGGGGGCGTTCTCTTTCGCTATAAATATGGGTGTGCCGTAACTCGCTTCGGGAGTGAAGATAGTGACGAGATAATCTCCCTCATGGTAGTCATATTCATACCACTCGGCGGGTCCGCCCGCGGCTTCTATAAGTTGCTCCATCTGCGAGCGGTCGCTTATCTCGGCGTAGGTATACATGGGCTCGATGTCTTCTGAGTACATGTAATTGTTAGTATACCCATGGTAGAGATTGTAGCCGTCAAATATATAGTTCTCGGCGCTAACGGGGAAATCGCCGGTCACATACATTTTAACCGTGTTATCAAGCTCCATTTTGCTGTAGCCTTCGCCGTAGCCGTATTTTTCCATAAACTCCATGCTGCGGGTATAATGCGGCAGAATCTTCATCTGGCAGCCGCCGTCATAGCGGCTCTCAAGCGTCAAAAAATACACAGGGGGCGTTCTGAGGTTCGCCTGCTCGGCAGTCTCGTCCAGCAGGTCCTGCTTATAGCCCTCAAGCAACTCGGCGGCTTTGGCCTTGTCAATTTCTTTTGGTATTTGGGTATTGCCGTACATGCTGAAAACATCGTTTAACACCAAAGTGAAATCGTTCCCGGTCAGCTTGAAATCAAACACATGGTTTACATTCAAACGGTATTCCCGCTGCTTTGTCAGACGGTCATGCGGCTCGGCAATCACATCTCTGGAGACTTGATACATGCGGGTGAACGACGTGCCGTTTTTGAGATGATATTTTATATAGATATAATCCCCGCCATAAATGTAAACGTTGTTGGGAGGATTGTACACATAGGAGGAATCCTCGGGAGAGTCGCCTCGCGCGCGCATTTTCTTTATGGCCTCCACAATATTTTTATGCATATCGTAGACCGCCTGAATGCTTTCGGGGTCTTTATAGGTTGTGCGGTCGCTGCCAAAATCATAGCTGTCGTCAAATTCTACGCTGCTTATCTTGTTCGGGTCGGGCAGGCGGGTCTCGTAACCCTTAGTGAAAATCCCCACGCCCAGCAGCACGGCGAAAAACACGCCGACGACTATGCCGTAAACCGGCAGGTTTCTAAGCATGCTCTTAAAGCCCCGCGAGACAATTACCTCGAATATCGCGAATGCCAGGGCCGAAAAAATCATAAAGCCCAGAATAAGCGGCCAGACTCTTTTATCGTAATAAAAAACGCCTCTCATCATAATGCCGCCGACCAGGCCGCCAACCATGGCGGTGATGCCCTTTATAAGAATCCCGAAGCCCCTGTAAACGTGGGGCGTGCCGGATTTTTCGGGCTTGCGCCTGCGCGAGAGAATAACGCTGCCCGCGAACATGGCCGCCGTGATTACAAGCCACCAGATAAGATTCGGGATGTCCCTTGGCATAATCAAATTGACGGCGGAGGCATAGGGGGTCAGGTAACTATTGAAATACACATCCGAGTAAACCCCGAAGAAAAAGGCCGACATAAGATATTGGTAAATCGCGTAAAAGCCTGTGCCGGCCGCGCCGAATACTATCACGGATATCATCGAGTCAAGCACGGTGCCGCTGCCCGAAATTATAAAGGAGGTGAAGGTGTAGCAGGTCAGAAAACAGATGAACAGTGTGACGCTCTGCTTAAATACCTCCGCCATCGCCACATTGTAAGCAGGGGTGATGACGGCGAGTGTAACCGTAGCTATTATATTCAGCAGCATCGGCACTGCCAGCAGGGTCAGTCCCGCCGCGTAGCGCGAGGTGAACAGCGAGGCGCGCTTTATCGGCAGGGCACCGAACACATCCATCGCCTTTTTGGAAAACAGGTGCCGGTGCATGGCAAACCCGGTGATAATCGACGCCAAGGCCCCGATTATAAACATCGCCAGAAGCAGTCCCGCGTTGAAGGAGATAAACGGTTCAACATAGCTCGGATAGGGGACATACACCGACTCGGTCATGATATTCAGAATCAAAACGAACGGCATTGCTAAAAAGAAGATGACAAAATATAAAACGCACATGGGAATATTCTTTCTAAGCGTGTAGAAATACATATTCAGCCAAAGCGAACGCCGGTCGGTATTATGCAAGGATATTACGGATGTCATAGCCCGCCACCTCCAATTCAAACATACAGATTTCTTCCATTGTGGGGGAGAGAAGCTCCATAAACAGCGGCTTCATCTCGCGCAGCTTTGCGCTTATTTCCTCCCTGTCCCCGCGCATTACCAGGTTGAGCACCGAGCCCAGTTGGCTGCCGTTTAGAATTTCAAGCCCGCGGTTTTTGAACTCCTC
>DOZQ01000260.1:3571-12269 GCA_003517915.1 Oscillospiraceae bacterium
GCGCTGTCCAGCTCCTTGTCAAACACGACCTTGCCGGCGTGCAGCAGCAGCACATTGTCGCAGATATCCTCAATCTCCCTTAAATTGTGCGACGAGATGATGACCGTGGTTTTCCGCTCGGCCATATCCTTGCCCAAAAGCTTTTTAAGCACCATTCTTATTACGGGATCAAGCCCGTCGAACGCTTCGTCGAGCAGCAGCACCGCCGGGTTCGCGGAAAGCGCCAGCATAAGCGCTGCCTGCCGCTTCATCCCCTTGGACATTTTCGAGATGTTCATCTTCACGTCAATCGGGAAGACGGTGCTTAAATAATCAAACCGGGCGCGGTCAAATCCCGAATACATCATAGCGTAGAACCTTGCCATGTCGCGCGTGTTTGCCTGACGGAAAAAATACGGGTCGTCCGGCAGAAAAAAGATTTTGGTTTTGACGTCGCTGTTTTCAAACGTCCGCTTGCCGAACGCCGTGATCTCGCCGCCGTCCGGGGCGTAAACTCCCGAAAGCAGACGTAAAAATGTCGATTTGCCCGAACCGTTCGAGCCGACCAGACCGCAGACGGTTCCTTCTTCAATGTCGCAGCTTATGTGATCCAGCGCCGTCACACGGTCAAACTTTTTCACAAGCTCTGTTGCTTTTATCATTTTATTCCCTCCTCATATGCCGATTTCACCGCGTCCAGCGCCTCTTCTTTGGGCAGGCCGATCTGTGCCGCCTCGCCCGCCGCCAGCCTCAGCTTTTCCGCCGCCCGCTTCAAAAGCTCGGGGGCACGCGCGGCATGTGCCGACGCGAACGAGCCCTTGCCCACGACCGAATAGATCGTCCCCTGCGATTCAAGCTGCTGATAAGCCTTTTGAATGGTGTTGGGATTGATACCCAGCTCCACGGCCAGGCTTCGCACCGACGGAAGCTGGTCGTCCGGCTTCAGCATACCGGTGACGCAGAGCTTGGTAAACGAGTTTATCAGCTGCTGGTAAATCGGAACACGGCTTTGAAAGTCCAGTTGGATCAAGATCCTCGCCTCCTTACCGTAGTTAATGTACTAGTATATATAGTACGGTTGTAGTATACCCCACTCTGTTGGATTTGTCAAGGGGGAATTTGTCATGTGAGTGAAAATCCACAAATGGGATTGAATGGCAGAGAGTAAAATGATATAATGAGTAAAAATATGCCGAATGCTGGTGATTTTATGGAACATACAATAGAATATTACAAAGAAGAAATCCGCAAGCCGGTGATTCCGGAACTTGAAGTAACCTCTTTAGCGGATTATATAAATTTTACTGTCGCGGCCAAAGAAAGCTATAGGCGCGCTCTTTTTCGCGGGCAGGCGGACAAAGAATGGGAAATCGAATCTTCCGCTTACCGCGCATTAAAAGCGAATTTTAAAGTTCCGACACAGAAAATGATGCGGGATTATCACACCGATTTGATTCGCGAATTCAGGCAATTAGGAGAAAACATAGAGTATAAAGGGGTTTCGCTGATCGCGCATTTACAGCACAACGGGGCCAAAACTTTTCTTTTGGATTACACAAAAAACCCGCTTGTCGCGCTATGGTTTGCCTGTATCTCGGAAAAAGAAAAAGACGCGGGTGTTTATATGGCCAAAACAGGCGTTGGGACGGATGAATGGATCCCGTTGGACGGCGATATCGAAATAGCGGACTTATTCGCGAAAAAAGATATTACTTATCAATATGAGCCCGCTAAAATAAACAGAAGAATCATTTGTCAGCAGAGCGTTTTTTTGGTCAGCCTGAGCGGAAAAATTGAAAAGAGCAAGCATATAACGGTCGTTATACCTAAAAAACACAAGGATGAAATATTGTCGCAGTTATCCGCGGTGGGCATCTCACGTTCGGTTTTATTTCCGGATTTTTATGGTTTGGTTGAATGGTTTTCTATTGAGTGGTTTTCTTTTAATAAAGAAGCGGAAAAAGAAGATTACGATAAGCTTATGTCTAGCGGCGCAAAATATACAGATCAATTTAAATTTGAAGAAGCGGTTACAGTTTTTGAAGAAGCTGCCGGTTTGGCGCAATCGCTTTTTGGTGAAAATTCTGCGGAAACAGCAGCTTCTTACGGGAGTTTAGGCAATGTGTATGACGATCAGGGGAAATATGATCAGGCACTGGAATGGTTTGAGAAGGCTTTGGCGATTCGTGAAAAGGTGCTGGGCAAGGAGCATCCGGATACCGCCTCGACCTACAACAACATCGCATTGGTGTATGACGATCAGGGGAAATATGATCAGGCATTGGAATGGTTTGAGAAGGCTTTGGCTATAGCTGAAAAGGTGCTGGGCAAGGAGCATCCGGATACTGCCTCGACCTACAACAACATCGCATCGGTGTATTACAGACAAGGAGAATATGACAAGGCGCTGGAATGGTTTGAGAAGGCTTTGGCTATCTTTGAAAAGACACTGGGCAAGGAGCATCCGGATACCGCCACGACCTACAACAATGTCGCATCAGTGTATGACAATCAGGGGAAATATGATCAGGCACTAGAATGGTATGAGAAGGCCTTGAACATATATGAAAAGGTGCTGGGCAAAAATCATCCGTCTACTGTTTTAACAAGAGAAAATATGGAGAGAACCATCAAAAAAATGGACGGCGCGCCCTGATGCGGGGAAATCAATTTTGCGCGTCTCCGCGTCAATACTTAGGGCAAGGGCTTTGCTCCCGCCGGATAATTGGGGGTTGAAATATTAAAATGAATGTGCTATAATACCGGATATCGTGTACTGAGTGTGGGGGTATAGCTCAGCTGGGAACACGGACTAATCGGTAAACCACCCCCGAACTTTTCGCCGGATGAATGGCATTAAAAATTGAACATCGTTCCTCAAATGTGGGGGTATAGCTCAGCTGGGNNTTGAATGGCATTCAAGAGGTCAGGAGTTCGATCCTCCTTATCTCCACCAAAATGTTCTTATTGAAACCATGCCCAAAAAAATTTGAGGCATGGTTTTGATTTTGCAGGAAAGCTTTCAATGATCTAATGGATTCAGCCCAATGCGAGAAGATACTGGAAACAGGCTTTTTAGGGTGGAGTTCCGGCTCGGATGGCTTCTGCCCCAAAATGAGGGCATAACTTTCATTAAATATCGGAGTCAGGGTGACGCCGGATTCGCCATTATCAACATAGATTTTTTCAAATAATCCCTGATTAAATGCCCGCTTTATATAGTCTGGCGCGGTTATATATAACTGCCCGCAATCTTCTAATAATTCAAGGGTTTCGCTTAGCTTTGTTTCTATCTCGCCCGACTGATCGCATTGCATTTGAATGCGCTGGTCGATGGCGCAGATACTCTCCGCCAATTTGCGCTGTTCTTCCTTAAATAGTTCCAGCGGAATGGCGTCGGCATAATGGACTTCCAGCAGCTTGCGCTGTTGGCGGCTCATTTTGTCTTTTTCGAGTTCCATTTCGCGCCGCTCCGCTTCAAATCCTGCGGTAGTTTTGCGGATTTCGGTCAACAGCCAATTTTCCAGCTTTTTCCGAAATTCCGGCTTGAAAGAAATATATCTGTATAAGTTTTCTACCTGACGCTCAATTTCTTCAATTAACAGGGATTTTTGCTTGCAGTTGGTGCGCTTGCTATGCCGCCCCGCGCAGGAAAAATAGGGATAGCGGATACCGGATCGTGACTTTGCATACTGAATAAGTAATCGTTCGCCGCAGTCCCCGCAAAAGACCGTGCTTTTTAGAAAATGCGGATGCTTGCGGGTGCGTTCGCCGTTTATGCGGCTGGACAAAATATCCTGTGTCTTTTGCCAGGTTTCCTCATTAACAAGCGGTTCGTGTTTGCCGGCATGATACTTCTCTTTGAACAGCACTAAACCTCTGTAATATGGATTGGTCAACACTTTGTTTAAGGCGCTTTCGGTAATGGGTTTTGACGGAATTTTCGGAGTGGCGCGTGTTGTTAGACCGCGCAAGGCCAAGTGTTCGGCCAGACTGTTAATTGTCCAATCTCCGGTTGAATACATTTCAAAAGCTAAACGAATTAACGGGGCGCGCTCTTCATCCAAAATAACCAAACGTTCCTCCCGGCCTAATTCGTCCATGCGACGCATATTTTTATATCCAATTGGTGCCTTGCTCACGGTGCCGCCGTTTCTAACCTTTTCACTCATGCCTTTGATAACTTCCGTTGCCAAATTACGGGAGTAAAATTCCGCGATAGAAGCCATAATACCGTGAAGCAACATACCAGATGGGGTTTCGTCAATGCTTTCGCTGGCAGAGACCAATTTGACATTATGCTCGGCGAGAACGCGCATGATATCGACATCATCGCCGCGGTTACGCGCCAAACGGTCGACTTTATGAATGATAACGTAGTCCACCGGCGTTTCGGCGATATATTTAAGCATGTCCTGCAAATCTTTGCGGTCGGCGGATTTGGCGGAAGTTCCTTTGTCGGCAAATTCCTTAACAATGATTGCGCCAAGCGAGGCGGCTTTCTTCTTGTTGGCTTCGCGCTGGGCGGGAATAGAAAAGCCCTCGTCGGCTCCGCCGCCGCGCTCGGCCTGACCGCGAGTTGATACCCTAAGATAAGATATCGCTCTTTTCGGCATAAATAGGGCGTTTGACGCCAATTCTTGATTATTCATGGCTGACCTCCTTGCAATATATGGCTTCCATCATAACTCCGATTGAGCCGAATGGCAATTGTCGGATCGGACAAGGTTTTGGCCAGATTATTGCGCCGTCTTTGACCGGGAAGAATCTTTATATAGGCAAGCCACAGACCATCAAACATCTTCTTCATATTCTTCCTCTATCTTGTTATTTTCCTTAACGCCTGCCTTTCTCAAGGCCATCGCCATAATCGCTCGTCCCAGCTTTTCAATATCCGGTTCTTCACGAAATACCGGACGAAGCCGCACACGGCTGGATTCGGCGGGGCGACCTCGGCATTTTAGCGATTTATCATATTCTTTCTTCACCTCATTCACAGCCCCAGTCTCCTCGCACACAGTTTGCTTCATCCTATGCCGCACGGAGCTTGACCTATGCCGTGAAGTTGAGTTGCTCATCGAAAATCCTGACGTTAAAAAGTTTGCCGAATCCGCCCATTTCGCTTTTTATATGCTGTTCCAGTGAAGTTTTCCGCTTTTCATCCGGTACCAGCCAGACTACCAACGGGAACACGCCGCGCAGTTTCTGTTCCGCGCCGGAGCGATAATAATCCGCATACCGGCGGCATTTGGAAATGATTCGCACCGGCGCTTCGGTATCGCGGTCAATTTCAAAAAACCAGTGGTAAGCGTATTTATTGCTGATTGTAACGGCGTAAAGGTCAGGCTTTAATTTATCACGCCAGCAATCCGGCTCAAATTGTATTTCCTGTAAAGTCAGCGTTTTATCTGTTTTCAGCCGCACATAAAGTTCCGCCACTGCCAAACTGTGCCGCAAAAAATTAGTCGTTGGATCATAACTGCGGCGCGGACAATATTGCGGCAGGCTCAGGCACAGAAATTTATGTCCCGCTGTGGTAAGTTTCCAAATCGCGGCGCTTGAACCCGCCCTGACGCCACCGATACGCCGTGGCAGACATGTCAATAATCCGGCATCGCGTAACCGGCTCAACATGCGGTTTGCCGCCCGTATTCGTGCGGACTGTGTATTAGAATCGGTAAAATGCAATCGCTGGATTTGCCCTGTGGTTAAGAATCTGCATTGCTTGACTGAACAAAGAACGGTTTTTTCATGTTCGGCGATTTGCCGCGCCAGCGACAGCAGACGTTTTTGTGAAATACGGTGCACGCCGTATAAGTCACGTTGCTTGTTGGCGGACGTTGGCCGGTGTAATAACTCCGGTGCGCCCTCGCGAAAAGTCGGGCGGGTGGTCATGCGCACCTCACTCGCCCGATCGGCATATCAGAGATAATTTCAGTGCCTTTTTGAGGTTTCAGCAGTTCAAAAAATTCGTCTTCAACATCTTTTCGGGCTTTGCCGTAAACGGCCATAGATTTCGCCCGCAGTTCTATCGCGTCGCGGATCGGCGGCGGCGCGGGCAGAGTTTGCCCGGACAGCCATCCGGTATTTTTGCCGTGCTGCATAAACGAGGCGTAAATCTGATAACGTGGCAAGGACATGAAATCCACCGCGTCAAGGTTCGTTGCCATTGCCGCCATACATTTGGCGTCAGTTGAATTCAGTCCAAAGACAATTTTGTTCCGCGTGTTAGCGTCCACACCCGCCCTGATCAGCGGCGGCAACTGTTCGCGATATTGGTGCGCCAGATTTAAGCCTACGCCCAAACCGCGCGCCTGTGCCAGCGCGTCAGATAGATCGGTCGGCAAAGATAAATAATCCTGCAATTCATCTATATATACGCTTATAAGATTTCGTTGCTCGGGCGGTAATTTTGCCCGCGATAATGCCAGTGTCCACGTCATGCCGACAATTAAACTGCCGAGTAGTCGGGCGCTTTCACTGCCGATCAGCCCCTTATTTAAGGGAACAAGCACGATCCGGCGCTTGTTAAATAAGTCTTGTAACGTAAACTTTGGATTTGCCTGGCCGAGTACGCTCCGTAAGCTGGGGCGCAATAAAAACTGCCGGATTTTATTTAAAACCGGCGCGATTTCCATGCGCCGTTCGTTGTCTTTTATGGCCTCGAATGCCGACCAGAACGGCTCTAAGCCGATTTTGTCGCTTATCTGCGCCGTGACTTTGCGGCGGAATTTTTCATCAGTTAATAAGGACGGCAACCACAGTAGTGACGCTCCCTCACACTGTGCCAGTGTTAACAGCGCTGCCGACAATACATCCTGACTTCTGATGCCCCAGTTTTCCGAGAAAACTTCCTTAAACACCGCCAGCACCGCATCGGCAACCAAACAGGGGTTGGTGTTTTTATTGAACGCCAGCGGATTAAACCCGACCGGGCAAGCGTCGGACGGATCAAGCACCACCACATCGCCATCGTGCTTTTCCGGAATCCGCGCGAGAATATCGTTCACAAGATCAGCTTTCGGGTCAATAACCAATACGCCGCGCCCGGCCTTGATATCGGCGAGAATCAGGTTCAAAAGAACGGTGGATTTACCTGAGCCCGTCGGCCCGATAATATGCGTGTGTTCAAGGCTGTCGTCCGGCGCAATACTGAGTTTATTACAACCGTCCGGCGAAATGGCAAACGTGCGGTCATAAAGAAAACCCGCCGGATTTCCGTACCAACTGGGAGGCAAACACAGTTTCGGATGTAATTTAGGCGTACCGGTTAGTTCCTCATCGCCAACGGGCAACAGCAGAAAATTCGCGAGTTCCTTGACAGATAATTGCAGCGGCCAGTGCCACGGCGCGTGACCTCTTTTCACTTTTTCCGGACATTCCGCCGCCGTATAAATCCTTGCACCGACGCTGTCCAAGATTCGCAGCGCGGCAAGCAAATTGTAAATCCGTGCGCGTGCCGCCGATATCTTTCCGGAAGCGCCGATTCTTATAATCGCCTGAAAACCATGAGCGGCACGTTTTTCTTTCAGGTTGGCGCGGATTTCCGGCGGGGCGGACGGCGTGTTGCCGCTCAACCATTGCAACCATCCGGCGGTCGGATCAACCGCGTCAGCCGCAACCGTTGTCGGCGCAGTCGGCGCACCAAGCACAATCTGTAAAACCGTTTCTTCATTTTCCGGCGTTTGTACCAGCGCCGCAAGCGCCGCCCGTAAAACCGCCAATGTAGTGTTAGTTTGCAAAGACAATGCCGGATGCGATACCTTAAGGCGTTTGGCCAGTGTGACATCCGCGCGTTCGTCCTCGCGGCAATTTCTAAACCGCACCGCGCCATGTGCGCCGAATATGGACTGAATTTCAGCCATATATCGCGCGTCGGTGCCGAGCAGATAGCGAAGCTTGCCGCCCGATGCCCGCGTTTCCCACACTATATTTCCAATTGGTGCCGCAGTCGCTAAATGCGTCAGGGTTTCCAACACTGATTCAAGCGAAAACGGTCGCTGCCACGTGACCTCCGTCCAAACATAATCGCGGGTGCGCTTCATTTCGCCCCGCTTTCGTCCCGTGCTTTTTTGGAATATTGCGGTACGGGATAATTGGGAATGATTACATCGCTTGCGATCTCATCACCCCAAACATCCCATTTTTGATTATGTTTTCTCCGAGCAAACAGTTCCAGATACGGCCCCGGCGACACTCGCTCTATTATTGGGTAAAGCTCTTCCGGTTTGTGACTGTGGTCTTGCAACGGTGCGAACAACCAATTCGGCTGGGCTTTGAACTGAACCGGCGCTTGACCGCGAGTTCCAAACAAAACGTGTTCGGTGCAGTTGCGGAGATAAACGCCAAGTCCAAGGCGGGGTTTAATCCATGTAAATGTGCTTTTATACTCAAAACCCCATGCTTTCAGCACGTCAAATCCGTGTTTGAGCGTGCCGTTCGTCACCCATAACCAACAATGCGCGTTTTCCTCACATAAATCCGCCACCGGCATAGCTTTGATCTGGTCAAGCGACATTAGCGGATATTTGTTAATTGCGCCGTAATTACCGCGCTGATTTATGTCCCAAGGCGGATCAGCCAGAATCGTTTTATATTTGGTTTGCTGTTTCATGGTGCTCCTTTGCCCGACAGGGCGTTAAATTTTGCGCCACCATAAAACAGCATTGACGTTATACACGCAATGTTTTATTAAGATGATTTTTAGAGCGATGAGACA
>DOZQ01000067.1:0-7592 GCA_003517915.1 Oscillospiraceae bacterium
CAGCATATGCTGTGGATGATGGACGAGTATGAGACTTTGGCCGGCGGTCGCTATCCCGGCGTTATCACCGGTAAGCCCGTGGGAGCCGGCGGTTCGCTTGGGCGAACCGAGGCAACCGGATTCGGCGCCGTATATGTGCTGGAAAATCTACTTAAAGCCGAAAATATCGATATTAAAACCACATCCGCCAGCATTCAGGGCTTTGGAAATGTCGGCGAATACGCCGCGAAGCTTTACACCGAGCTTGGCGGAAAGGTGATTTGTGTTTCTTCTTACGATCAGGCCGATAAGACGGCTTATACCTTCCGCAAGAAAACCGGATGCGATATAAACGAGCTTGTAGGCATTAAAGATTCGTTTGGCAGCATCGACAAAGAAAAAGCCGGAGCCTTGGGTTATGAGATACTAAGCGGCGACGCGTGGCTGTGTGAAGAAGTGGATATACTTATTCCTGCGGCGCTTGAAAATCAAATCACCCCCGAAGTTTTCCCGAATATCTCGAAGAAGGTTCGCGTTATCTGCGAGGCGGCAAACGGTCCCACAACACCGGACTGTGATCCTTTAATTGAACAGCGCGGCATTCATATGATCCCTGACTTTTTGGCCAACGCCGGCGGTGTGACCTGCAGCTATTTTGAGCAGGTGCAGTGCAACATGAATTATTTCTGGAGCCGTGACGAGGTGCTCGAAAAGCTCAACTATGCCATGGTTAACGCCTTTAGCGCCGTATATGAGCTTGCGAAAGAGCGCGGGATATATATGCGTGACGCGGCTTATATGATCTCGATAGACAGGGTGAGCAAGGCGATAAAACAGCGCGGATGGATTTAACTCCAAAAATCTGATATACTAATAATCAAAGCAAATAAAAAATAAAGGAGGTGGGTGTGGTGAGTCCCGAGCCCAGTCGACCCGGTAGAAAAAATAGAATAATTGGAGAGGGGCGTGCCATGCCTGTTTATTCGCATGCTCCTCTATAAAAGGAGGAAGTGCGATGATCTCTTTTTACAAAACAGAAAACGGGCATATGCGCCGTCTTGATGAATTCAGGAACGACTGCTGGATCAACGTTGTAGCTCCCGACGCCAAAGAGCAGGAGGAGCTTGAAACCCGGTTTGAAATTCCGCCTGAGTTTTTAAAAGCCGCGATGGACGAAGAGGAATCCTCGCGTATTGACAGGGAAGACGATCATACTTTGATTATCATCGACGTGCCTTATCTCGAAAAGTTTAACGGCAGTATTATCTATATGACCATGCCGGTCGGCATTATTATGAACGAGCGGTATATAATGACGATTTCATTAAAGGACAGCCCTATTTTGCAGGAATTTGCCGAGGGAACAGTGAAAAACGTCCATACAAATCACCGCACTCAGTTTGTGCTTCATATAATGCTGAGGATGTCCACCAGGTTTTTGCAATATCTCAAGCAGATAGACAAGCAAAGCGGTTATCTTGAAATGCAGCTGCGTAAATCCATGCGTAACCGTGAGATTATTAATTTGATGGATCTGCAAAAGTCGCTGGTTTATTTTCAGACTTCGCTCAAATCCGATGAGATAACGCTTGAAAAAATTCTGCGCGGCCGCTATATTAAAATGTATGATGAGGATCAGGAGCTGCTTGAAGATGTTTTGATCGAAATCAAGCAGGCGGTTGAAATGTCCAACATTTACCTTAGCATTTTAACCGGCACAACCGATGCGTTCGCGTCGGTCATAAGCAACAATTTGAACATCGTGATGAAGGTGCTGACAAGCATTACGATTCTCATGGCGATTCCTACCATGATTTTTAGTTTTTACGGCATGAATATAGGCAGTGTCGCAGGGGGACTTCCGGGCGCCGCGACCATATGGATTCCGCTTGGTTTTGCCGTGGCAGTGACATTGATTGTTGGCATTATTTTGTACCGCAAGGATATGTTTTAGAGCAATTAACGTCAAAGAGCCGGGGAAACCCGGCTCTTTGTTGGTTACGCTGACTATACAATAGAGACAATAAAAAAGGAGGCTTTGCCGTGAGACCGGAAAAATTATATCATATAGGCTTTTATCCGGGAGATATAGACACCAGATACGCGATTTTACCCGGTGATCCCGGTCGGGTGAAGGCTATTGCCGCGCTGCTGGACGAAGCATATCCATTGGCAAGCAACAGAGAATATGACAGCTATGTCGGAAAGCTTGAGGGCCGTTCGGTTGTGGTCTGTTCGACTGGGATCGGTGGGCCTTCCGCCGCGATAGCACTCGAAGAGCTCTCAACGGCCGGGGTAGAAACAGTTATACGCGTGGGCACCTGCGGGGCCATGCAGCTTTCGGTATGCGGCGGAGATTTGGTGGTGGCGGTGTCCGCTGTCCGTCAGGAGGGAACCTCGCATGAATACGCGCCCGTGGGCTACCCAGCTACGGCCGATTTTACGGTGACTGAAGCGCTCAAAGAAGCCGCCGGCGGGCAGGAGATTTCCGTACATACCGGGGTCGTGCACAGTAAGGATTCTTTTTACGGACAGCATGATCCGGGCAGGATGCCGGTTAGCGGTGAACTGATATCCAAATGGAACGCATATAAGGCGTTGGGAGTTTTGGCGAGCGAAATGGAGTGCGCCGCAATTTTCACGGTTGCCGCCTCGCTGAAAATGCGGGCGGGCGCCGTGCTTCAGGTAATATGGAACCAGGAAAGGGCGGCGGCGGGAATGCCCAATCCTCATATGCCGGATACCGGCGCGGCGATTGCCTGTGCGGTCGGCGCTGTAAGGCGGCTGATCAGAGCGGAAAAATCAGGCTAACCCGCGTAAACATAGGGGCGCAGCTTTTCGAGTGTCCGCTCACCGATGCCGTTAACCTCAAGCAGGTCGTCGACCGTCAAAAAGCTGCCATAGGTTTCCCGATAGTCAACGATGCGCTGGGCTATAATGCCGCCTATGCTCGGCAGCGCGGTCAATTCCTCTGCCGTTGCTGAATTGATATTGATATATAAATCTTCTTCCGTTTCGCTTTCGGAAGGAGGCTCGGAAATTTCGGCCGAGGGCGAGGAATTTTCGGAAGAAGAATCCGCAGGCTTTGATGAAGCGGCGGAAGAAACCCTTGAGGCTCTTGAAGAAGATGCTGCGCCGGAAGAAGCCTGCCTGCTTTGCCGGCTTGGCACAGAATCTTCGTTGTCTAAATCCTGGCTGCTTTCCGGCGTATCCGGAATATCCTGCGTATCGGAGCTTTCATCGCCGGTGCCGGCGGATGAGCTTTCTTCCACAGGATAATAGGCGGCGGTGGGCGAGGCAAGCGGAGGCGCGGAAAGGGCGTTAAAAACAATAATAAACCCGGCCATAATAAGTGCCGCGACAATAAGATAAATTTCGGGTTTTTTATTATCCATGCGTATCGTCCCCAATCAAAACACCAGTTGTGTTTTATTATATCCTACAACATGACGTTTTGTCAATATTTACACCAATTTCTGATTGATGGATTAGGTATATTTTTAAAGAAATTTTCTTTGCCGCGTAAACAAGAAGGTAAATAGCATTAATTTGCTGTTGTAATGGGCATTATCTGCTGTTATAATGGTACTGGTATAAAAATAAGAAAAACTTTACATAGATATTATGGATATTTAGGTGCGCGTCTGAAATAGGTTTATTTCTGTTAGGAGGAAGCGTAAATGGGACAGAACGGGTTTTTTCGCCGGGCAATGTTGGGCGGATTTAATCAGGGAGATGTGCTGGAATATATTGACGAGCAGCAAAAACAGCTGGATGTGCTGCGCACCGAAAACGCGAAGTTCTATGAGGAGTATAAGGCGCTGCATGATAAATATGAAAAAGATAAGCGTGAGGTCGCGGAAGCCTTTGAAAAATTAAAGGCTATATCGGTTGCCTATAAAGAAAAAGCGGCGGAAAACTCCTATTTGTCAAGAGAGGTTGAGGTTCTTAAGGGCAAGATAGCAAAATTTCAGGAAATGGGAGTCGTGCCTTATGAAGACGCCGAGATTTCAGATGATGAATTAAATGCAGACGGTGAAAAGCAAACCGGAAAAACGCGGGCTAAAATTGATTCAAATGAAATCGGAAAGGCATTTAAGGCCGCCTATGAAAATGACTCGGAAATGCCTGAAAACGTTAGCAAAGAGATAGGCGCGCTGTTGATCGAAGCAAAGCATACGGCAGACAATCTGCTTAAAAAAGCCCACGAAGAGGTTGACGGCATCAAGGCGGAGGGTATTGAGCACGCCAAACAGAATATTGGCCTTATCGAAAACACCAACTCGCAGCTTCAACTGCTGAAAAGCCGCATGGAGGACGTATTTTCCCGATTTGCCGATAATCTGGACACCATGTGCAGGGAACTTGATCTCGTGAAGGAATCAGTGAAAGAACAGGAAAACTCGCTGCAAAAACCCAAGCCTCCGCACGAGGAGCTTGCGGATATTTTAGATGAAAGCCAGGCGGCGTTTACCATTTTGCAGTCGGAAATTCAGGATGTTATAAACAATTTGGATATGAGCGGGCTGTCCCAGACCGGCGACAGTGATATTTTCGGCATATCGGACGTGTCGGACGACATGCAGCGGGAAATCTCCGCCGTCGCTGATCTGTTAGAAGAAAAAGGTAAACGGGGATGACCGGGAAAAGACTAAGTGTTTTAGAACTGTCGTCCTTGGCGGCTGAGCTTTCGGCGGGCGAAAGGATTTTACTTTCCGGCACGGTGTATACAGCCAGGGACGCCGCGCACGCGCGCATGGCACAGTCGATAGACAGGGGAGAGCCGCTTCCCTTTGAAATAAGGGGAGCCGCCGTTTATTACGCGGGTCCGACCCCGGCACCGTTCGGCCTACCTATTGGGAGCTGCGGCCCCACCACCTCGAGCCGAATGGACCGGTATACTCCAAAGCTACTTAGCTTAGGTCTAGCCGCCATGATAGGCAAAGGCGAAAGAAACGCGGAGGTGTGCGACGCCATTAAAAAATACGGCGCGGTTTATCTCTGCGCGGTCGGCGGAGCCGGAGCGCTTGCCGCCGAATGCGTAAAGCGCTGTGAGGTTATTGCCTACGAGGATTTGGGATGCGAATCTGTCAAAAAACTTGAAATTTTCGAGTTTCCACTGCTGGTTGCTATAGACGCTAAAGGCGGTAATCTCTTTGCTACGTTATAAAATAAGGCGAAAAATAGATTTTATGCGTAAAACGGACTTGCATTTGTTTACTGTTTGTGATACTATATATCTTGTTATTTAATGTTTTCAAAGTGGAGGGTTTCTAATGAGTGTGGTAAATATTGTGCTTGGAGCGGTGCTGGGCGTTGTCTCTTTGATTATTGTCGCGTTTATTTTGCTTCAGGAAGGCCGCCGCGCGGGTATATCCGGTGCGATTTCCGGAGCTGCGGATACCTTTCTCTCTAAAAATAAGGCCAGAAACTGGGACGCGAAGTTAGGCAGATTGACTAAGTATGTTGTGGTTTTGTTTTTTGTCATTGTTATTGCGGCGAACGTAGTGGCGATTTATTTTTCATAAAGGCAAAGATTATATAATAAAACCGGCCGGGCTTTAGATTGGCTAAAGCCCGGCTTTTGTATTTATTTCTGCATTTTTAGTATTCTTATATCCCGCCCGAAAAATTGCTTTATAATGTAGTGCCCGACAAAACGTGAAACAATGCGCTGGGTATAGCGGGATTCAAGCTCCTTTATTCCAAGATTCGTATTGATTATGGTTGGTTTTCGGGTTAAAATCCTGGTGTTTACAAGATTGTAGATAACCGAAGTGATAAACTGCGAGGAAAATTCCGTGCCTAGATCATCCAGAATAAGCAGATCGCAGCTCAGCAGGGAATCGAGCGTGTCGCCGGCTGCGCGGCCGAAATGCTCTTTTTCTATGCGGTGCAGAAAATCCTGCGCAGAGCCATATAGCACCCCAAAACCCAAATCCAGCGCTACATTGGCTATAGCCAGCGAAAGATGGGTTTTGCCGAGCCCGGTAGCACCCATAAAGAGTAAATTTGGCGACCCCGGAGAAAAATTCCCTGCGTAGTTCCGGCAGTATTCAAGCAGCGCCGTCATCCTCTCGCGCGGATTCACACCGGTAGCCGGATCTTTTATATCGGGATAGTAATCAGGCGAAAAACCGCCGAATTCGGATAATTCGAGCGGCGAATGAATTTTTAATTCCTCGCAAGCAAGCTCCTTGGCGGCCTGCATAACACAGGCGCAGATTTCACCGTGGGAATAACCGCTGTCGCCGCAAATTTGACAGTGGCGGCGTATATCCAGCCATTCGGAAGACAGACCAAGCTTTGAGAGCAACTTGTTTCGCTGACCGTAAAGCTCGTCATGCCGGGATTTAAGCGCGGTCAGTCCACTGAGCACGTCTTCATCCATCAAAGAAGCCTGTTTTATGGCGTCAAGATTCAAGCGCCGAAGCTCATTTTCCAAAGAAGCGAATTCCGGACATTCAAGCATGAGCTTCCCGGCTCTTTTTTTCGCGTCAAGCACAGCCTGCGCCCGACGCCGCGCTACGACAGCCTGCGCCTCGCGGATATATTCACTATGAAAACCCATTATGCCGATCCTTTCGAGTTTATGGTGTCGTTCATGATCATGGATTCAATGTCGGCCAGATTGTAAGAGGCGGAGGAACCGGACGCCGGTTTTTCCGCCTGCATTTCTTTTTCGAGATAATTTTGCAGATCCTTTGAGCTTTTCACGCCGGCCGAATGCCACTTTTCCAGTATTTTGCCTATGTAGGGAAAAGAGAGCTTAGAGGTTCTGTTGACGCATTCGTCATATGCGCTGCGCAGCACCGAGCGGGTCATGCCCCAGTCGTCGACCCATTTGAGCGCTAAGTTTTTTTCTTTTTCGCTCGGACGCCGGTGCTCAAGGCCGAACACTGATTCAAGCATACGCCACGCCTTTTTAGAAACCATGATCTCTTTGATTTGTGTTTCGGCTTTTGCAATGGTGTTTATATCCTTCTCCGCCCAGCTAAGGGCGGTTTTTTCTATATATCCAAAGCTGCGGCGCTCTTGCGTCAAGGCGTATTCGATGACCATGAGGATGATTGGTACCGGCAGTCCTTCGTGGTCATGAAGCCAGACTAGAGTAGATGTCTCGCTTTGGCTTAGCAGTCGGCCGAATTTTACCTGCGCCTCGTTAAGCATGAAGGCTATTTCCGGCGACTCGCTTCCGCGCAGCGCAACCTCCTCGCGGGTGGGTTTTTCTGAGGGTATGTGTGCTTTTGGCTTCTCGGCGACTTTTTCCGGAGGTTTAGCGGACGAAACCCTTTGCGGCGGCTTTTCAGAGCCGTCCTCCGCTGTCCCGCCGCCTTTAAGCACAATTCCGCATTCTATCCAGTATAAAAACGCGTCGCAGACATCTCCGTGGGAAATACCCAGGGCTTTAGAGATGTCTTTTTGAGTATGATCCGCGCCGTTATTGCGCAGCAGCCAGAGAAGAACCTTTAGCTGAGCCGCGCCTGCAAGCTTTATATGCCTGTCCACCAAAGAGGATGGGACGGCGAAGACGGACGAAAACGCGTCGGGATGAATTTTATATTCCATGAGATAAGTCTCCATTCCGGAATATTATACTAGAACCATTTCAA
>DOZQ01000067.1:7697-8235 GCA_003517915.1 Oscillospiraceae bacterium
TCAAGTGGTTTGGCTATATAAACACTAACTGAACCACAAATGCTCGATCAAAATTTTCCCGCCGATAATCAACAAAATTCCGCCGCCCAAAAGCTCGGCATGCTTTTTAAAGAGTGAACCGAATTTTTTGCCCGCGAAAAACCCGGCGGAGGAGATAAGGAAGGTGACTGAGGCAATTATCCCGCAGGCAAGTAAGATTCCGCCCCATTCGCCTGAACCGACAAACGCGAAGCTGACGCCGACCGCCAAAGCGTCGATGCTGGTCGCCACGGATAAGAGCAGAAGCGTTTTTACCGATATACGCTCATTAACCGGATTATCCGGTTCGCACTCTGGCGCGTCGTTTTTGTTCCTGATTGCCTCGAAAATCATTTTGCCGCCGATAAACGCCAACAGTACAAAGGCCACCCAGTGGTCGACAGCCTTGATTTTATCGCTCAGCCCAATGCCTAAAAGCCAGCCTATAAACGGCATTATCCCCTGAAATAACCCGAAAAAAAGTGCGGTGACAAAGGCCTGGCGCGCGATTCCTCTTTTG
>DOZQ01000029.1 GCA_003517915.1 Oscillospiraceae bacterium
GGACGAGATCAACGCGTTTACCGGTAAGCTCGGCAGCATACCCGATATTCAGGTGAAGACCGCCATTTCAAAAAAAGAAATCGATTAATAGGAAAACCGGCAAACCATGCGGGAGCGCACACTAAGCGCTCCCGCAAAAATCCGGTTTAACCATAGCCTGTATACAGAAATGAGGGAGACGCCATGCCGGCGTTCATAGATAAAGCTTATATCGAAAATACTCTTGCGGGGGCGCAGAATGCCTCAGATGCCGAAATCACGCGTATCTTAGACAAGGCGGAGCGTTTTGAGGGGCTTACCCACAAAGAGGTCGCCGTGCTGCTGAACCTGCGTGACGAAAAGCATACCGCGCGGATGTTTGAAATCGCGCATAAGATCAAACAACATATCTACGGCAACCGCATTGTGCTGTTCGCACCGCTTTATGTCAGCGATTTTTGCGTTAACGGCTGCAAATACTGCGGCTATAACTGTACGCATGGCTTTGAGCGCCGCCGCCTGAGCATGGATGAGGTGCGGGCGGAGGTAAGGCAGCTCGAAAGCATGGGACACAAGCGCCTTGCGCTCGAAGCGGGCGAGGACGATCTCAATTGCCCTCTGTCATATATATTGGATGTTATAAAGACAATTTATGATATGAAATTTGAAAACGGAGAGATTCGCCGGGTCAATGTCAACATTGCCGCGACCAGCGAGGAAAACTACAAGCGGCTTCATGAGGCGGGCATCGGGACATATATTTTATTTCAGGAGACCTACCACGAACCGACCTACCGGGAGATGCACGTCTCGGGACCCAAGGCCGACTATGAATATCACACTACCGCGTTCGACCGGGCCATGCGCGCCGGAATCGATGATGTGGGCGCGGGGGTTTTGTTCGGGCTGTACGACCCGAAATTTGAGGTTTTGGGACTTATGCTGCACAACGAGCATCTTGAAAAGGAATTCGGGGTGGGCTTTCACACTATCTCGGTTCCAAGGATACGCAGGGCAAAAGGCGCTGTGCAAACCGAATATCCCTATTCGGTCGACGACGAAACCTTTAAAAAGCTCGTGGCGGTTATCCGGCTGGCGGTGCCGTTTACCGGCATGATTATTTCTACAAGAGAGAGCCTGACCATGAGAAAAGAGCTTATAAGGCTCGGTATTTCGCAGATGAGCGGCGGCTCAAGCGTTGAGGTGGGCGGATACACGGCGGCAAAGGGCGGCAGCGGCCAGTTCGAGGTGGCCGACGGGCGCGAAGCGTCCGACGTTGTCGGTTGGATAATGGATGAGGGGATGACCCCTAGCTTCTGCACCGCATGTTACCGCAGCGGCCGCACAGGAGACCGCTTTATGTCGCTGGCCAAGACCGGCAACATAAAAAATGTCTGTTTGCCAAACGCGCTTATGACCCTTCAGGAATACGCCATGGACTACGGCGACGAGGAGTTTCGCAAAAAAGCCGCCGAAACCATTCGCCGGGAGCTTCCCGGAATTCTCAGTGATAAAATCCGCGTTAAGACAGCCGGGAATATAGAGCGCATCAAAAACGGTGAGCGCGACCTTTATATATAGGCTGGAGGTATAATATGCAAGGAACGCCGAGAGCCATGCTGCGGCACGCCGCGATAACCGGCGGGACAAACGCGGGAAAATCCAGCCTGTTCAACGCCCTTTTGGGTCAAAGCGCGGCTATTGTTTCCGGCATGAGCGGTACCACGACCGACCCTGTGATCAAATCGATGGAGCTTATTCCCTACGGGCCGGTCGCCTTTATAGATACGGCGGGGATGGACGATAAAACCCCGCTGGGCGGCATACGCATGGAAAAAACCAAAAGGATTTTAAGGCGCTGTGACCTTATAATCCATCTCACGGACGCGTCACGGGGTGAGCCCGACCCGCCTACGGCCGGGTATCCGGTAATAGAGGTGTTTTCAAAGGCCGACCTGCTGACAAGAGAGCGGCTGGCGGAGCTGCGGGAAAAGTATCCCGACGCGCTGTTTATGCGGCAGGGTAATAATAAAGATTTAGACGCGCTGAAGGCGCGCGTAATAGCCAAGCTTACCCTTTTGGATAAGGGCCGCGAGCAATCCCTGCTGGGCGGACTTCTTTCCGAGGGCGCCAAGCTCATGCTGGTCATCCCCGCCGACAGCGAGGCCCCGAAGGGGCGGCTGATTTTGCCGCAGTCGCGGCTTTTGCGGGAAGCGCTTGACAGCAAAATGCTCTCGCTCGTCACCCGCGAAACTGAGCTTGAAAAAGCCCTTGCGGAGTATACTCCCGAGCTTGTGGTCACCGATTCTCAGGTGTTTGCCGAGGTTGATGCCGCGCTGCCGAAAAATATACCGCTTACTTCCTTTTCGATGCTGCTGGCCTTTCAAAACGGGGATTTTCAGGCGCTGCTAAACGGCGCGCGGCATATAGACAGCCTAAAGGACGGAGCACGAATCCTTATGCTGGAGGGCTGCACCCACAACCACACCCATGAGGATATAGGCCGGGTTAAAATCCCGGCGGCGCTAAAAAAACTCACTGGCAAGGAGTTTTACTTTACACACGTCTCCGGCTATGATTTTCCAGAGGATTTCGGGGATACCGCGCTTGTAATCCAGTGCGGCGGCTGTATGCTGGCCGACGCGGAAATAAAGCGCCGGATGTCGGCTTTAAAAGCCGCCGGACTGCCGGTCACCAACTACGGCATGACGCTGGCGCACTGCGCCGGAATTCTGGAGCGTGCGTCGGAAATATTCAATCTAAACGGTGAATAAATTGGGATTTTAAAGGAAACGCCCCCATGTCGTTAAACCGGATACCGATAAACCAAAAAATAGGGTGATAGTGTGGAGTCTTCTCTATGGATTTGTTTTTTGCCACTGTTTATAAGCTTCTGGATTATTTTTGACGGTAATCGTAAGGTAAAGCAAAGGCGCATTATGAACACAATTAAATATAACCGACAGAAAGGGCTGAGTAAAATGAGCGAAATGATTCAGAACTTTATAGGTAAGGAATGTATTATAACGACCATGAACGCCTCTGTTACAGGCAAAATTGAATCCGCCGAAGGGGGCTGGATTAAAATTCGTGCCCTTGACAAAAACGCAAACACTGAGATAATCAATGTTGACTACATCATTCGCATTCAGGAATATCCACGTAATAAAAACGGCAAAAGAAAAGCTGCTATTTATTGATGAAAAAAAGGCGTCTGTGATGGCGTTTGACTATAAAATCAGCGAAAAGGAGCGGATTCATGCCTCGGTTTGATTTCGACAGACTTGTAAAAGATATACAAAAACCCGGTCGCTACGCCGGCGGCGAGCCGGGCATTATAATCAAAGATCCGCATGAAGCAGAACTCAGGTTCGCGTTTGCCTTCCCCGACACCTACGAAGTTGGCATGTCATATTTGGGCATGAAGATTCTCTGCGGGCTGCTGAATAAAATCCCGGAGATATGGTGCGAACGGGTTTTTGCCCCCTGGCCGGATATGGAGCAGGCCATGCGGCGGCAGGGCGTGCCGCTGTTCGCGCTTGAAAGCCGGGATTTTATAAGGGATTTTGATATTATAGGCTTTTCTCTGCAATATGAGCTTTCATATACCAACGTTTTAAATATGCTGGATTTGGCGGGAATCCCGCTACGGTCGGATGAACGCCGTGAGCTTAAAAATCTTGTAATCGCGGGTGGGCCGTGCGTCTGCAATCCCGAGCCTATTGCCGATTTTATCGACCTGTTTTTACCCGGCGAGGGAGAAGAGGTACTGCCCGAGCTTACGGCGCTTTATCTCGAATGCAAGCGAAATGGGACAGATAAGCTAACCTTTTTAAAGGCGGCGGCTAAGCTGGAAGGGGTTTATGTTCCGTCGCTTTACAAGGCTTCTTATTTTGAGGACGGCAGGCTGAAATGCATAGAGCCGCTTTCGGAGGAAGCCCCGATGCCATGTAAAAAACGCATTATCCGGGATATGGACAAGGTGTATTATCCCGAAACTTTTGTGCTGCCTTATATAGAAATAGTCCATGACCGCGCGGTTCAGGAGATATTCAGAGGCTGCATACGCGGCTGCCGGTTTTGTCAGGCGGGCTTTATCTACCGCCCGGTGCGTGAAAAAAGCAGCGGTGTCATAAACACGCAGGCAAGACGGCTGTGCGAAAGCACCGGATATGACGAGGTGTCGCTTTCCTCACTTTCTACCAGTGATTACAGCGAGATGCAGCCTTTGCTCACCGAAATGCTGGGCTGGTCGGAAAAAGAAGGGGTGAGCATTTCACTGCCGTCGCTGCGCATCGACAACTTTCCGAAAGAGCTTATGGAAAAGGTTCAAAAGGTGCGTAAATCCTCACTCACCTTCGCGCCGGAGGCGGGAACCCAGCGCATGAGGGACGCCATAAACAAAAACATCACCGAAGAGGATATTTTAAGCAGTTGTAAAATGGCTTTCGCGAACGGCTATACCGCAGTCAAGCTTTATTTTATGATAGGCCTGCCCGGAGAGACCGACGAGGATATTGAAGGCATCGCGGCGCTCGCCCAGAAAATAGTCGATCTTTACTACGCGAGTCCGGATAAGCCAAAGGGCAAGGCGGTAAAAATCTCGGTCGGGGTATCCTCCTTTGTGCCAAAGCCCTTTACCCCGTTTCAGTGGGAGCCGCAGGATACCAAACAGCGGCTGGCCGAAAAACAGGCGCTGCTTATCTCATGCATTAAAAGCCGCAAGATCAGTTTAAGCTGGCACGATGCGGGAACCAGCTTTCTCGAGGCAGTGTTTGCCAGAGGCGACCGCCGGCTCGGGGCGGTGCTCCAAAAAGCTTTTGAAAAGGGCTGCAAATTTGACGGCTGGGGCGAGTATTTTTTCCTTGAAAAATGGATGGAGGCGTTCGCAGAAACCGGCATAGATCCCGCGTTTTACGCGAACAGACGGCGTGAGCCGGACGAGACGCTGCCATGGGATCATATGGATTATTATGTGGACAAGCGGTATCTTTTAAGCGAATATCAAAAGAGCCTTGCGGCTTTGTGCACTAAAAATTGCCGGGAGGAATGCGGCGGCTGCGGTGCGGCCCGGCTGGAGGAGGGAATTTGTGTTGAGAGACGCGCGGATCTGGTTTGAAAAACACGCCAAATACATCTCACACCTTGACCTCAACCGCTTTATGCTGCGCGCGGTTCGCAGGGCAAAGCTGCCGTTATGGGTGACCGAGGGCTTTAATCCCCACCCTTATATAAATTTCGCGCTGCCGCTTTCGCTTGGCTTTGAAAGCGAAAACGACTGCTTTGATGTGCGCATAACCGAGGATATGCCGGATGAAGAGCTGTGCGAAAGGCTGAGGGCGGTAATGCCGCCAGAAATCCCGGTCACCGGTATAAGCGCACCGGTTTACGCATTTAAAAAGATTGAATACGCGGCTTTTTCGCTGTTCTTTGAAAGTGAAGGCTCAATAGACGAGCTCGGCGGATTTTTAACCGGCGACACTATCCCGGTGCGGAAGATGGGCAAAAAGGCTCGCAAACAGCATAGCGAAGGTGAGCTTATTGATTTAATGGAATATGCAAAGCGGCTGGATTTTACCGCGCAGGGCGAATCGGCTGGTCGTGCGGATGTGATTTTGCCTGCGGGCAGCCGTCAGAACATCAACCCGCAGCTGCTTGTCACGGCGGCGGAGCAAACACTTGGCGGCGGGTTGTTTTGCAAAAGAATTCTGAGGAGCGCCTTGCTGCTGAATGATCTGTCCGCGTTTTGCTGATAATTTGGGTATATACTCTAATCCGAGCCTTATGCGGTTAAAAAGGCTTCGGATTTTTGTTTTTATAAAGTATTATGAAGGAAAACCGATGCTAATCCTGTATATAATAGTGAAAGGCAAAATGATCATATTTGTTGCTTCAATCTAATAAGGGAAAGGTCGGTGGTCACATGCACAAAGAACAGGCCGCTTTGTACGGCGAAGGCTTTAGGCTCGGCGGAACGAAAAAAACGGCGGATTTTGCCGCCGATCAGAAAGACAGGCGGGAGCGGATGGAGGATTTAAAGCTCGTTGAAAAGCTGAAAAAAGGTGATACCCGCGCGCTTGACAAGCTTATGGGAAAATATACGGCCTACGCGGCGGCGATTATAAAGCTTGTCGGAGGCTTCGCTTTTGGCAAAGAGGATGTGGAGGAGCTTACCGCGGACTGCTTTATAGAGCTTTGGAAACGCTCGGAGGAGTTCGAAATGCAGGGGGATAGCCTAAAGCCCTATCTGGCCGCGATGGCGCGCAACAAGGCTAAAAATAAGCTGGAATCCTTAAAGCTCGCCCCTATTCCGCTGGAGGAGGATTTTATAGCGGACGGCTGCGATTTGTCCGGCGAGCTGGAGCGGGAGGAGCTTGCGGAGATTATAAAAGAATGCATTATGGAGCTGGATGAAACCGACCGGAAAATTTTTGACCTGCGGTATTTTTATCTGCTCAAAACCCGCGAGATCGCCGAAGAGCTGAATATGAACCAAAAAACTGTTGAGACGCGGCTGATGCGCGGCCGCGACAAGCTCAGAGTTATCATGGCATGGAAAGGAGTTATGAAAGATGAATGAGCTGAGACTTACGGATATAATAAGCGACGCCGAATATGAGCCCGCAGAGCTTAAATCCCCGAAAATCTCAAAGGGCAAAATATCAAAAATGGTCTATAAGAGCATACGCCCGCGCGGATTTTTCAGGGGGCGTCCGCTGCGCGCGGCGGTGGCGCTGGTTTTGACGGCGGTGCTGTGCGTGTTCGGCTCCGGAATTATCGCCTACGGTGTTTCGGAAAATTTCAGGGGCTTTCTGCTCGAGCGGTTCGGCGTGCAGGTAGACGGCGAGGTTAATACCATAGAAAAAACCATGACCGCCGGAGGGGTCAGGATGACTGCCCACTCGGTCGTGTACGATGGTAAAACGGCGCTTGTGTATATGACGCTGGAGCGAGAGGACGGCGGCGAATTTTCCGACACAAATTCTTTAAGCGGTTGGGGCGGTTACGCGGAATTTATGGGCGACTATAATGATATTCCGGTGAAGGATGCGATCGACGGTGTTGATATGGGCGGCCGTTATATAGGCGGCGGCAATTCTTCCTCTTATCTTTCGGAGGATAAAAAAACCCTTAACGTTTTGATGCCGATTGACGCCGTCGGCTATGATCTGACCGGAACAAACTGGAGGGTCAACCTTGACGGTATTTCCGATACATCGGAAGACATGAAAGAAAATGTCAACATGAGTCTCGGCGAGCTGTTTGAAAAGGAACCGATCGTGCTCGACAAGACCCCGCGCTATTACACAAACGGGCTTGCCTTGGATTTAGAGGTGCAGGAATTCGAGATACCTTTTTCTGACGGCCCTGAAAATCTTGAAAATATGGATGTGAAGCTGCAGGGGCTTATCTGGTCTGAGGAAAACACCCTCATAGTCTATGTTGACGTCCCCGGAGAAGAATATGGATGGGACGGCAAGGAGTATTTTTTCATGAGACCCGCCAACGTAGATTATGAATATTTCTATGATTACACGGTTAATACCCCGAGGCGCAGGCTCCCCGAAAAACGGCGAGGTTACACGAGACACGCGTATATTATCGAAAATATCGGCAGAGATGAAATCGCCGGCCTTCGTTTTAATTACGGTATGCGCTATACGCACAGCAGATTTGAAGGCCCGTGGTATACCGACATTGAAATAGGCAGATCCACCGATGATGCCATAATATTAAGTAACGTGGGTAAGTCGTTTGACGACAGAGAAAAACAATACAATGTAAACAACCTTTCTATCTCAATGATGGGGATCATCGTAAGCGGAGAAGTCGACATTATTGGAAATGCGAAGCCGCCGTCGCTCGGCAACGGTGTCGAACGACGTATATTCTACGGAGAAAACAAGCCGGACTCCCGTGTTCCGGGAGAAATTGTATTTGAGATCGTGACCGAAGAAGGCGTCCAGGTGACCGGCTGGAGCGGGAGCATGGGAGGAAATTTAGAAAATGGGAAATTTGACTTTACCTATATCGCGAATACTGATAAGCCGATTCAGCCCTCAAAGGTGTTGGAAATCAGGATAAACGGCTCCACGATTTATAGGAAATGAATCAAAATAAAAAACTATGCCCCCGCCGAAAGGCGGGGGCATAGTTTTTTAAGTAAGCAGTGCGTTTATGAAACTGGTGTAGGGGCGAACTTTGTTCGCCCCTA